>NZ_QSTX01000004.1:0-193978 GCF_003438785.1 Collinsella sp. OM06-18AC | reverse complement strand
ACCACCCGCTCACCACGCGTCGCTACTACCACCAGATGAACTACTAATCCTTTCAAATTGCTGCTGTTGTCTGCAGGCGAGACGTGCTGAACGTCTCGCCTGCAGGCTTATTACTGGGGTTAATCAAAATAGTTGCCCAGTACCTCCTAGTTGCACTGGTCGCATTATGGCGTCCATGGACGAGCAGTTATTTGGCATTACAATGCCTGGCCGTCCGTTGTTTACGAGCTGTTCGTTGGCTTGATTCTTGGTGACGTTCAACAGAGCGTTATCGTTGGTGCTGCCTTGGAGTCCATGTTCATGGGTGCCATCATGGTCGGCGCGGCGGTTCCTCCCGAGGTCTATACCTCCGGCGTGCTTGGCTGCGCGTTTGCCGTCATTACGGGTACAGGCACGGCAACTGCCGTCGCGCTCGCCCTTCCCGTCTCCGTCTTCCTTCTCTACTCCGTGATTAACTTTGCAACGCGTATCGTCGCAGCCCATCTGGGTTACGACTTGGGAACCAAGTTTTTGCAGCAGTCCGAAGAGAACAACCTTATGTCTCGCATGACGCATGCTGCCGGTGTCCTCGGAATGACCGTTATCGGCGCCATGATTGCGGCACAGGTCTCACTGTCCACTGCTTTGACCTTTGACGTGGGTGGTTCGGAGATTGTCCTGCAGGATCTGTTCGATTCGATCTTCCCCGGTCTGCTGCCCTTGCTGGCAACCTTTGCCTGCGTCGCCCTGTACAAAAAGGGCGTCAAGACCATTTGGATCATCTTGGGCATCTTTGCGATCTGCATCATCGGAACGGGCTTGGGAGTGTTCGCGGCGGCGTAATGTTGACTGCTATGCTCGCGCGTTGGATAACTAACTGACCGTTTGAAAACGGGGCTCGGCGTCAGGCCGGCCCCGTTTTTTGTTTGAGGGATTTTCCGACCGTCCAATAGTCCAGGCTCATGCATCACTCACGTATCTCTCATCTCTCATTCGTCACTAACACGAGAGATAGCTGAAAGACGAGAGATAATTACGAGAGATAGCGCAGCAGCAAAGAGACAAGCAACCATGATATAGTCTCAATATCGATTGTTCCACCAGCAAAAACATGATTTAATGAAGCAGGTAGAGATATCTTATCTCTCATCTTTCACTCATATCTAATACGAGAGATAACAGAAAGATAAGAGATAATTACGAGAGATAACTGAGAGACGAGGGAAATCCGTCTGCAGCATTCTCCGCAGGACCGAGCGAAGGGACGTGCAGATGAACGAAAACGAGCTGGCCGGTTTGCTCGAGTCTTTAAAGCGCATGGGTTCGGATGACTTTAGCGTCGAAGTAAAGGAGAGCGCCACGACGCTTTCTCGCGACGTATGGGAAACGGTTAGCGCATTCGCGAATACCGCTGGCGGAATTATCGTGCTCGGCGTGAGCGAGCGCGCGGGCTTTGTCCCGGTTGAGAACTTTGAGACCGAGAAGGTACTCAACCAATTCGTAGCGGGCATGGGTGATGCCGGCGGTCGCGGAAAACTGGCCAATCCGCCCAAATACACCATTGAACGCGTGGAGCTCCAGGGCACCGTGGTTCTGGTCATCACGATTGAGGAGCTCGACCCGTCGAGCAAGCCTTGTTATGTCATAGAGCGGGGCGCTCAAGGCGGCAGCTACAAACGCATCGACGACAAAGATGTTCCGCTCTCGTCGACCGAGGTCCTGTCCTTGTCATCGTATGAACGGACGAGCCCCAGTGATCGCGATGCAGTGCCCGGCGCGGTCGCAGGCGATCTTGACGAGGCCCTGGTCGACCGCACGATAGAGCGTGCTTTCTCACTGACACCCCGTGCGATGCGCGACGCGCCGGACAAGAAAACGAAGCTGGAGCGCCTGAATTTCCTCGACTCCCAGGGCAATGTCACTAAAGCCGGGCTCCTGGCTGCGGGTGCCTATCCTCAGCAGTTCTATCCCAAGCTCTTTATCGATGTGGCGGTCTATGCCGGAACGCAGAAGGGCGCGGCGGGGTCGTTGAGGTTCATGGACCGTACGATCTGCGAGGGAACGTTGGGCGAGATGATTTCGGATGCTGTCGCGGCTGTCGCCAAAAACCTGCGCCGCACCTCGACCGTCCAAGGCGTCTCGCGTGTCGACTCGCTGGAGATTCCCGAGGAGGTTCTGCGCGAGGCAATCACCAACGCCGTAATCCATCGAGAATACGGGGATCGGTTCTGTGGACAATCGATTGCCGTCGACGTCTTTGACGATCGTGTCGAGGTGACGAATCCTGGCGGCCTTTACGGGGGAAAGACTCGCGAGAACTTGTTTGACGGCAGCTCCCGATGCCGTAACGCGACGCTCGTGAAACTCATGTCGATTGTCCCGCTGCCGGATGGCGCAGGTTCGCCGGCTGAGGGCAATGGCTCGGGCATCCCGATGATGATTGATGCCATGCGCGCGCATGGTCTGGCCGAGCCCCTGTTCTGCCCGGGGTTCGATCGGTTCAAGGTCGTACTTTACCGTCCAAAGATCGAGCCAGTCGATCATGGCGGGGACTTGATTATGACGGCACTCAAGCGCTACGGCGAATTGGGGACGCGCGAACTGGCGGAGCGCACGGGACTCACGGTTTCCCAGGTTAGGTCGCGCGTCAACGCGCTCATTGCTCAAGGCGAGCTTGAGCCCACGGCGCCGTCGACAAGCCGCAACCGCAAATATCGACTGTCAGAGCGCGTGGAATAAATGCGTTAGTGGACGAGGCGACCCAATAATCGACCCTCGATTGGCGCCCACTAAGGTAAAGCGGTTGTTGCCCAGTCGACGGTGATGCTAAAGACTCGGCTTACGCCGGCATGGCCCCGAACCCGTCCATCAGGAACAGCCTGAGAACCAGCTTGATGACATTTCCCGGTTTGACTTCAGCCGTGCCAAAGACGTGGCGCTCGGCGAGCTCGCTGCAGTATGCGTAGATATCGCGGATAAGGTCCGCGCCCGAAAGCGTAAACATGTAGCCTGCGTCCGAAAGAGCATTGGGCGCGGCGGGCAACTTGGCCATGTGGCAGAACGTTTGCAGGTCGGGCGCCATGGCGTTCTGGTAGTCAAGGTGGCTGCCGTCTTCTTGCGCGGCGAATTCCAGCTGGCGTACTCGATCAAGCGCCGCTGCCAGCACAAAGCTCGGTGTGGGAGCATTGACGTCCTCCGTGCTCGCCACAAGCCTGCCCGCCGCCTGCGTGACAAGCCAAGCGACCTCGCGCTGGCAACGCACGGCCTTGCGCGTAACCGGCTTGATGGACGAAGAAGAAACGCTCCCCTTAGGCGGATTCGAAGCAGCCATAAGACCCTCCCATGAACGACCCGGTCCAACAAGCCCGGATGAAACACGTGCTACATCAGTATACAGGGGAGTGGGGTAGCGGGGTACAAGCGCGCCAGCGGCAAACCGAGAGCATCAACAATGTGCCTCCGCTCTATTTGGACGATGGTACGTGGGTCATTAAGTACTCGGTTCAAGCGCCGGGTACCGTTGGTTTTCGAGACCAGAATTACAACCGTAAAATGCTCAACTGCATGGAATGTGACGTCCCAGTCGGAGTCATATTTGCAACCGAGGTGGGCTATAAGGTGCTCGGCCTTGCGTTTGTTGAGCGGTTCGAGCCCGAAAACGGATGGTTTGTTCTGCACGGTCCTGTTCATAAAGGCGGACCGGACCCTCGTTTTGCGCCCGACATGAGTTATCTGAAGCACATACCCGTCGATATTGAGTTTGCCGGACAGGGTGCGACCGACGATGAAATTTGGCTTTGGCGGTCTTTTACGATCGTGCTGTTTGATCGGATCGCGTGGCGATGCAATCTCGCACACGCCTGCCGGTGCATGCTCTTCCTGATTTGTATAGCGAGAGGGGAGCGAACGTGAGCTGGCGAGGCGATATTGCGATGGGGAAGTACGGAAAACTGCCGTGCGCCCTTATAGACAACAAAATGTTTCCGAGCGTAGAAGTTGATTGCGGGTCGTTTGTCGTCGCCTGTCCTTGCTGCGGCTCGCAAATACCGTGCCTCGACATTCGGTTCATCGATGCGTGCGACAGACTTAGCGACGAAGTGAGAAAACGGACAGGCGTTCATATGCCGGTGTATCAGGAGAAATGCCCTGTTTGTGGCCTCGATATCGTGTACGACGCCGGCGACGAGGGATAGGTGATGCGGAGGAGCTGGCTGTGAAGGCATCTCTGTCCCTATAAATAAATCCCCTCACCGAGCTGCTTGTGGAACTTGGCGTGATGGTCGCGTGCCCAGGTAAAGAGCGCCTGGTCAAAGTCGGTGCGCGTGGCCGGGACGCCAAAGACGCCGGCAACTTCGACGCGTACAAACTCCAGTGCCGGCAGCTTGTTGATGGCAGTGGGGGCAAACGGGGACGAGGGCTCCTCGAACAGATAGCGGCTGCCTTGCAGCGCGTCGCAAATGGTGCACGTGTTGCCGAGCGACGGGGCTTTGGAGGCTCGCGCGCCTACGGGCTTGTAGCCGCAGCGCTTATGAAGGTAGTCGCGGATCTCGCCCGGCACGCAGCCAAGAGCGGGCACGATGGCGAGTGCGTTGGCGTTGGCCGTGTCGATGGCAATGTGCCCGGCTTCGTTGGGCGCGTACGCGATGGCGATGCTCTCGTCGTTATCGGTTCGATAGGGAATGCCGAAGGCCGCGACCGAGGTCTCTTTGTGACACTTCCAGCACTCGCGCTTGCCCAGTACTAGATATATATACGGCGCTGAGGGGTCGGATCGGTCAACACCGGGCAGCCACTCGGCAAAGGGCTCGGGGTTGACGCCGCTGGGTACATACCAGATCTTCTTGGTCCGGTCCCATTTGGCGCCCAGCGCTTTGGCTTCTTCTTTGTGCGAAAAGGGGACATCGAGCTCGGTGCGCATGGCGGCTCCTTGGTGCTGCAGGTGCAAGTGGCTCAAGGATACCGCAGGGCGCAGACATCGCGGCGTTTTGTTGAGAAGTTGCGGCGCGGACTGCTTGGTTACGCCGTTAGATAAATTGGCAAGTAGATGGTCGGCTTTTGACCAGTTGGGCGGTTGGAGCAGCTTGCGGCGCAGTTTTGTGCCTGGCTATTGTTGATGTTGGGGTATTGAATATATTTGGCTGCCATTCGTCAGGTGAATTGTTGTTACGTTGCGATGACGGTTGGAACTGCCAGCGGATTTAGCGACAAAAAACAAAACAGGCCAGAGGACATAGCCTCTGAGCTGCGAACATTTGGTGGGCGTTAGAAGATTTGAACTTCTGACCTCTTCCGTGTCAGGGAAGCGCTCTCCCCCTGAGCTAAACGCCCGATCAAGGGTGCGCAAGCGCGCAAGGGATAATATAACGGAGCCTGAACTCGGTGGCAAGAACATTTTTAAAAATCGCTTACATTGTGGAATTCGGGGGTCTTGTCATATCCATTTCAAAAGAGCCTGCTGCCGCGATTTGGCTGTCGCATAATGCAAGGCCATTGCGGTGTCGAGCTATGGAAAGACGCCTGCGGAATTGTCCTACCGATAAGCGGACAAGCCTTCGGCTGGTGCCTTCGCCGTGGTAAGGTAAGCCGAATTGCTTCCAGACTGTTTCGGGGGAGTGGAATGAGCAAAGAGTGTGTCGAGCAGGTCGAAGGCGCAGGGGCCTCGGTGCCGATGACCGATATATCGAACATTGATGTGCCCGAGGGCACCGACGAGCTCAGCCGCAACACCCGTCGCGCATGGCGCGACCGCCTGAACAGCGCTTCGACGCGCAAGATGATCACGGGCGTCTTGGCTACGCTGGTGGGCGGTTCGTTTTGGGGCTTCTCGGGCACCAGCGCGAGCTTTCTGTTCGATACCTACCACGTCGACACCTTGTGGCTTATGAGCGTGCGTCAGATTCTCGCCGGTCTACTCTTTATGGCCGTGGTTGTTACGCGCGACCGCGAGCGCCTGATTAAGCTCTGGACCACACCCGCCGATCGCAAACAGCTGCTGCTCTTTACCGCCTTTGGTCTGCTGTTCAACCAGTTTTGCTATCTTTCGGCCGTGCGCCTGACGAACGCCGGAACCGCGACGGTGCTCCAGTGCCTGCAACTGGTCATCATTATGGGCTACACCTGCGTGATCGACCATCGCATGCCTCGCGTGCGTGAGGCCGTTGGCATTGGGTTGGCCCTGGGCGGCACCTTTTTAATCGCTACCGGCGGCGACCCTACCAGTCTGAGCATATCGCCGCTTGGCCTGGTCGCAGGCCTTATGTGTGCGGTCAGCGCCACGTGTATGGCGGTGATTCCCGCCAAGATCCTGCCCGAATACGGCAGCCCCATCGTCACGGGCTCGGCAATGCTCACGGCGGGTGTGGTCTCGTGCGTCTTCGTGCAGCCTTGGGCGCATATGCCGGCACTCGACGCTGCCGGCGTCGAGGCGCTCGCGGTATTCGTGGTTATCGGCTCGTTTTTTGCTTACATGCTCTATATGCAGGGCGTTAAGGACATCGGCTCGGTGCGTGCGAGCCTCATCGGAACTGTGGAGCCGGTTTCGGCGACCATCACCAGCGCCGTTATGCTGGGCACGGTGTTTTTGCCGACCGACCTTATCGGCTTTGCCATGATCATCGTGATGATGTTCCTCACGGTGTAGCTGGCGCCGCCGCCAAGACAGAAAAGGTGTTGTGCCGCATTTTCGCCAATTGACGTCCGTGTCTGGAGTTTAGCTGTCGATGCTCAAAATGCCATAAACTAGTAACGTTATGGATTTTTTCATTGCGACTCAATTGCGAGGATTTCTTTATGGCTGGTAATCACTTTAAGGACAGCGATAGCGGCCGTCCTGCAGTTCCGCCGCGTCCGAACGGGGCTGGTAAGGCCGGCACGCCGGGCGGCGCTGGACAGGGCGGTTCCGGTAAGCGCGTGTCCCCGGGCGAGACGGCGATGTTTACCGCTCTGTACGAGCAGTCTCAAAAGGCAAAAAAGACCGGCCGTGCAAGAGGGAATGTCTTTGCGGGCGGTGCAACCTCTACGTCGCAGCCGAGCGGGGCTCCTTCGGCACCTGCGAACAACGCAGGCGCTGCCAACGCCGCGAATACCGCCGGCGACGTTAATGCCGGCAAGGCCGCCAACAATACTCCCTCTGCCGGTGGCGCGGGGCTTACGGGTAACCTTGGCACGATTTACACCGGCGCCTCCGAGACTGGCACGTTCGCCCGCCTGGATGATGGCGGTGCCCAGTTTGCGGGCTCGGGTTCCAAGGAAGATTATTACGATTTTGGCTTGAACTACGGTAGCGACGCTTCGTCGAGTTCGACCTCTGACGGTCTGGTCCGTCATCGCCATCGCAAGGGCGAACGCAAAAAGCGTCACACCGGCGCCATTATTGCCGCTGTAGTCGCGGTGCTTCTCGTTGCGCTTGGCGCAAGCGGCTTTATGCTGCTTAACTCGGCAAAGACCGTAAAGAGTGAAGCGAAGGAGGCCGTCGAGATTGTCGGTGGCCTTAAGGACAAGGTCACGTCGGGCGATTTTTCGACGCTGCCTGACGACGCGAAGAAGATTGATGAGCTTTGCGACAGCATGAAGGCGGAGACCTCGAGCCCGCTGTGGACGGCGGCTTCGTTTATCCCGGTGTATGGCAGCGACATCAATGCGGCCCGCACCATGATCGACGCCCTGTCCGATGTCTCGAGCAATGCGCTGGTTCCCATGGCCGATAACCTTTCGCAGGCCACGCCCGGCAAGCTGTTTCAGGACGGCATGATTAACGTGTCCGCGCTGCAGGCGGTCGCCGATTCGCTTTCCAGCAGCTCGAAGGTGTTCAAGAGCGCCAACGAGAAGATCCAGGGCATTGGCGATACTCATATTTCCCAGGTGACCGAGCTGGTCGATAAGGCCAAGGACGGCTTTGCCACCCTCAACGGCGCGGTTGACGCGGCGGAGAAGGTCGCCCCCGTCCTTCCGCAGATGCTCGGCGCCAACGGCCAGACGCGCAACTACCTTGTGTACGCCATGAACAACGTCGAGATTCGTGCCTGCGGCGGCTTTGGCGGTTCGCAGGGCCTGATTTCGGTCACCGACGGCCAGATGTCGATTGGCGAGTTTGTTCCCCGCATTGGACTCAGCGAGGATGAGGCAGTCGAGAGCGTCGACGAAGAGGATGAGGCGCTGTTCGGCAACCACAGTAACCTGTACAACTCGGGCAATACCTATTCGCCTGATTGGCCCCGCAACTCGCAGCGTGTCGCAGCCCTGTGGAAATCTCAATATGGCCAGGACGTTGACGGCGTCGTGGGTATCGACCCGGTGTTCCTGCAGTATCTGCTGGGCCTGGTCGGTAACGTGTCGCTGCCCGACGGAACGGTTGTCGACGGCACCAACGCCGCAAAGGTCCTCATGCACGATGTGTACTGGAACTATCCGGTCGAGGAGTCGGACGGCATCTTTGCATCCGTCGCCAGCGCTGCCTTCGACAAGATCCTTGGCGGTATCGGCGATGTCGATGTTACGAAGCTTGTCAGCGCCGTTGAGCGCGGTGCCGAAGAGGGCCGCCTGATCGCGTGGATGAAAAACGATGACGAGCAGAACGCTATCAAGGAGATGAACATCGACGCCTCGCTGCCCGATCCGGATGACCCGAGTGAAGATCCCGTTGCTGGTGTCTACTTTAACAACCTGAGCTTCTCCAAGCTCGACTGGTACCTGAATGCCGATACGCAGATTGGCCAGGGCATCAAGAACGGTGACGGCACATGCTCGTATCGCATCACCGTTACCCTGACGAACATCATGACGCAGGAGGAGGCCGGCAAGCTGCCCGACTACGTCGCGGCGAGCGCGCCCGATGCCGCGCGCGACGACGAGCGTCTGAATGTCTCGTTGTTTGCCCCGACGGGCGGCAACATTACTGATCTGACCGTCGAGGGCACCCAGTTTGGTCTTGGCGCCGCTACGTGGCATGGAATCCCCTTCTATTCGGGCACCGTTGACCTGCATGCTGGCGAGACGACGACGATCACATATACGCTGACCACGTCAGCCGAGGCGGGGGACAAGCCGCTTACGCTGCGTCAGACTCCTACATGCCAGGCGGCTCGCGACAGCGCGTCGGCGTAGGGTTTTTCTGGTAGCGCAGATAATCGAGTACCATTTTGGGGCGGACAGGCAATCTGTTCGCCCCTATTTTGTAAGGAGAGCGCATGAAGTACTTTGGCACCGACGGCTTTCGCGGTGAGGCTAACGTTGGGCTGACGGTAGAGCACGCTTATAAGATTGGCCGTTTTGTGGGCTGGTATTACGGCGCCAACCGCGAGCGCAAGGCGCGCGTCATCGTGGGTAAGGACACGCGTCGCTCGAGTTATATGTTTGAGGCGGCGCTGGTGAGCGGCTTGGTCGCGAGCGGCGCGGACGCCTATATGCTGCACGTGATCCCCACGCCGGGCGTAGCGCATCAGACCGTGGAAGGCTGCTTCGATTGCGGCATCATGATCAGCGCGAGCCACAACCCGTTTTGCGATAACGGCATTAAGCTCGTCAATAGCGACGGTTTTAAGATGGACGAGGACGTACTGGAGCTCATCGAGGACTACGTCGATAGCAAGAGCGAGGTGCCGCTGGCCACGGGCAACCACATCGGCGCCACGGTGGACTACATGCAGGGCCGCAACCGCTACATTGCCTCGCTCATCGCCAGCGCGAACTTTTCGCTTCAGGGCGTCAAGATCGGCATCGACTGCGCCAACGGCTCGGCGTCCTCGGTGGCCAAGCCGGTGTTCGACGCGCTGGGCGCCGACGTGCGCGTGATCAATGCCGCGCCTGATGGTTTTAACATCAACGTCGACTGCGGCTCCACGCATATGGAGCGTCTGCAGCGCCATGTGGTGGAGCAGGGCCTGGACGTGGGCTTTGCCTACGACGGCGATGCCGACCGCTGCCTGGCCGTGGACGAGCGCGGCCGCGTGGTCGATGGCGACCAGATCCTGTACGTGTGCGGCGTGTACCTGAACAAGCACGGTCGCCTTTCGGGCGGTACCGTGGTTCCGACGATTGCCAGCAACTTTGGCCTGATCAAGTCGTTGGAGCTTGCCGGCCTAAGTGTCGTGACCAGCGGTGTGGGCGACCGTCACGTGTATGCCAAGATGCGCGAGGGCGGTTACAGCCTGGGCGGCGAGCAGACGGGCCATACGATCTTTGGCGATATCGAGCGCACGGGCGACGGCATTATGACCTCGCTGCGCGTGATGGAAGTGATCCGCGCCGAGCGCGAGACGCTCTCGCAGCTCACGGCTCCGTGCAAGCTGCTGCCGCAGGCGCAGGTGGCCGTGCGCGTGGCGGACAAGGACGCCGCGCTCGAGAACATGGGCGTGCAGAACGCCATCGCCGAGGCCGAGGCTGCGCTGGCAGGCGAGGGCCGCGTGCTCGTACGCAAGAGCGGAACCGAGTCGGTGATCCGCGTGCTGGCCGAGGCGCCCGACCAAGCATCCGCCGATGCCGCCATGAAGCGCATCGCCAACGCACTCGAGGCTCTGTAGTTACGCGGTTTTACCAAACCGCGTAACTGCTCGACGCTGCAAACGCCCCTAAGCGGCAATCTGACGTTCAATTTCAAGGGCGCGACCAGAAGGTCAGCGCCCTTTCATTTCACGTCGCCTTGCTCGCTTAGGGTCGTTTTCGCTGACGTTGCCAAGACATTGGCGTCAACATGGTTGGCGTTGGCGATGGCGTGCTGGTCAATCCTTACAACTCGTACAGCGTGGTGAACTTGTCCTGCAGGTAGCTGCAGTAGTAGCGGGCGTCAAAGGCCATGCCGCAGGCGCCCTTGATGAGCTCCGGCGCGTCTTTGGCGCGACCCCACTGCCAAATGTGCTCGCCCAGCCACGCGCGAACGGGTGACAGATCGCCACTCGCGCAGGCACCGGTAAGGTCGACGCCGTCGCGGCACATGGCCGGCACAAACATGGCGTCGTAGGCGCTGCCCAGCGCATAGGTGGGGAAGTAGCCAAACGAGCCGCCGCTCCAGTGCGTGTCCTGCAGACAACCGCGCGTGTCGTCGGGAACGGGAAGGCCCAGGTACTCGTCCATAAAGCGGTTCCAAAGCGCGGGGATGTCCTTGGCCGTGGCCTCGCCGGCAAACAGCATGCGCTCAATCTGGTAGCGCACCATAATATGCAGCGGGTAGGTGAGCTCGTCGGCTTCGGTGCGGATCAGCGACGGCTGCGCAATGTTCACGGCGCAGTAGAGCGTGTCCTCGTCCACGTCGCCGTAGACCTCGGGCGCGTGACGGCGCAGTACCTGCAGCAGCGGTCCCATAAAGGCGCGGCTGCGGCCCACGGTGTTCTCAAAGAAGCGGCTCTGGCTCTCGTGGATGCCCATGGAAGTGCCGCCCTCCAGGCACGTGCGCGCATAAGCCGGATTGACGCCCAGCTCGTACATGGCATGTCCCGCCTCGTGGATGATGCTGTAGACGTTGGAGATGCAGTCGTCTTCGTAGATGTGCGTCGCGATGCGCGCATCACCCACGGCAAAGCCCTCGCTAAACGGGTGCTCAGTAAAGGCAAGCGTGGTGTCGTTCAGGTCCAGGCCGACGAGCTTCATAAGGTCGAAGCTCATGGCGCGCTGGGCAGCCTCGGGCACGCGGGCGTGCAAAAAGTCGGCAGCTGGCTGCTGGCCGCGCTCGCCGATGGCGTGCACGAGCGGAACGACCGTGGCCTTGACCTCATCGCAAAACGCGTCGAAGCTCTTGGCGGAAAGGCCACGCTCGTACTGGTCGAGCCAAACATCGTATGGGTCGCGCTTGGGGTCCATGAGCTCGGCCTGATGCTTAAGCTGGCCGACGATTCTATCCACATAGGGCTCAAAGCTCGCCCAGTCATTGGCCGTCTTGGCCTTGTGCCACACGGCGTCGGCCTCGCAGGTGAGCCTGGTCCAGGCCTCGGCCTCCTCGGTGGGAATGGCGCTTGCCTCGCGCTGGTCGCGGCCGAGCACACGGATCTCGTCGAGCAGCTGCGGGTCGTCGATCTTGCCTCCGGAGACGGTCTCGCGTGCCAGCGAGCGCACAAGTTCGACAGACTTTTCGCTGGTCAGCAGCTTGTGATGCTCGCCGGCAAGCGTGCCCATGGCGTCGGCACGCGCTGCTGCGCCGTTGGCGGGGGCAATGGTCGCGCCGTCAAACTCGGCAATCTTGAGCAGGTACTCACGAGTCCACAGCTTGCCTTCGAGCTTGCGGAATTTTTTGACGGCCTTATCGACCTTCATGCCTTTGGATGTCTTGCCCGCTGCAGGCTCGGCCTTCTTATCGAGTTTCTTTCCCATACCATATCCTTGATCTCGTGAGCCGAGCGCTTCGGGTGGGCGCGCGGCCAGTTTGCACAGCTACCTGCCTTGTACCCAGTGCGAACAAAACGGAACGCGGCGATGCACACGCAGAATGTGTTATCCTATAGCCCAATGCGTTGACGGAGAGGGTTTTGCCCGCCGCGTCGCCGGCAAGAGAGGGAAGGTCATGGGCTGCGAGCCTTCCTGCGGTGACAAGGGCCAAGCGTTCACTCCCGAGCAGCGACCTCAACGGGCACGCGGCCAGCGGCGGCGAAGCCCCAGTAGGGAAGCCGTGAGCCTCGCGATAAGGGGTGCAGAGTGGGCACGGCGGGCCAGACATCCGCTGGGTCAAACAAGGTGGTACCGCGGAATTCAACCGTCCTTGGGCAATGCACATGCCCGAGGGCGGTTTTTTTGTTACCGAACCGGGCCGCACATCCGCAGCTCCGGGTGGCTCCAGCCGCCGCGGCAAGTGGATGCGCGAGAGACGAAAGGGAAGACATGAGTCTGATTGATGATCTGGTCAAACTCGAGGAAGAGGCCAAGGAGCTCGTCGCAGGCGCCGATGACGCCGCCAAGCTCGAGGCTGCGCGTGTTGAGCTGCTCGGTCGCAAGGGTCGTATCACCGGCTTGATGCGCATGATGGGCAAGCTCGCCCCCGAGGATCGTCCCGTGATGGGCAAGCGCGCCAACGAGATGCGCCAGCTGATCGAGGGCATGCTCGACGAGCGAAACACCGAGATGAAGGCCGCCGCCCTCAAGCGCGCACTCGAGCACGACGCCGTCGACATCACGCTGCCGGGCATCCGTCCGCAGATCGGCCACCAGCACCTGATCAAGCAAATCATCGAGGAGGCCGAGGACATCTTCTGCGGCATCGGCTACACCGTCGAGTCCGGCCCCATGGTCGACACCTCTTACTACAACTTCACCGCGCTCAACGCTCCCATGGATCACCCGAGCCGCTCGGCCCGCGATACCTTCTACGTGGTCGACAACAACCCCGGCAGCGTCGCGCACCCCGAGGCTCACGCCCACGGCGAGTCCGACGTGCTGCTGCGCACCCAGACTTCGGGCGTGCAGATCCACACCATGGAGTCGCAGAAGCCGCCCATCTACATGATCTGCCCGGGCACCGTCTACCGTCCCGACACGGCCGATGCCTGCCACCTGCCGCAGTTCAACCAGATCGAGGGCCTGGTCGTCGACGAGGGCATCACCTTTGGCGACCTGAAGGGCACGCTCGACTACTTTGTTAAGTGCATGTTTGGCGAGGATCGCAAGACGCGTTACCGCCCGCACTTCTTCCCCTTCACCGAGCCCAGCTGCGAGGTGGACGTGAGCTGCCACGTGTGCGGCGGCAAGGGCTGCAACTTCTGCAAGCACAGCGGCTGGATCGAGATCTTGGGCTGCGGCATGGTCGACCCCAACGTCCTGATCAACTGCGGCATCGATCCCGAGAAGTACACCGGCTTCGCCTTTGGCATTGGCGCCGAGCGCGTCACGGCCCTGCGCTACGACCTGCCGGACCTCAGAACGCTCATGACGGGCGATATGCGCTTCTTAAATCAGTTCTAGGCCCGGCGGCTTTCCCAAGCACCGCACCTTGCCTTTCAATCGTCGGTTGCGTACCTAAGTACGCGGCCCTCCTCTTTCAAGGCAATCTGCGGCACTTGGAAAACCCGTCTCCGTTGCAGTTTTTGGCTCAAAGCCGCATTTATGAAAGGAGACCAGTTAGATGCGCGTTTCTTACGACTGGCTCAAGACCATGATCGATATTCCGGAGGATCCCAAGACCCTTTCGGACGAATATATCCGTACCGGCACCGAGGTCGAGGCGATTGACACCGTGGGAGAATCCTTCGACCACGTGGTGACCGCCAAGGTGCTCACCAAGACCCCGCACCCCGATAGCGACCATATGTATGTGTGCTCGGTCGACGTGGGTGACAAGAACCTCGACGCCGACGGCAATCCCGCTCCGCTGCAGATCGTCTGCGGCGCGCAGAACTTCGAGGCCGGCGATCACATCGTCACGGCCATGATCGGCGCAGTTCTGCCCGGCGACGTCAAGATCAAGAAGAGCAAGCTTCGCGGCGTCGTGTCCATGGGCATGAACTGCTCCGCACGCGAGCTCGGCCTGGGCGGCGACCACTCTGGCATTATGATCCTGCCCGAGGATACGCCCTGCGGCATGCCGTTTGCCGAGTATGTGGGCTCGAGTGATACTGTGCTCGACTGCGAGATCACGCCCAACCGCCCCGACTGCCTGTCCATGATCGGTATGGCCCGCGAGACCGGCGCCATCTTCGATCGCGATTTCCACGTTGAGCTGCCCGCCATCAAGGCCGAGACCGGCCGCGCGACCGACGACGAGCTTTCCGTCGAGATTGCCGACGAGGGCCTGTGCGACCGCTATGTCGCTCGCATCGTGCGCAACGTGAAGGTCGGCCCGTCGCCCGACTGGATGGTCAAGCGCCTTAACGCCCTGGGCGTGCGTCCGCACAACAATATCGTCGACATCACCAACTACGTGATGATGCTCACCGGTCAGCCGCTGCACGCCTTTGACCTGGACACCTTTGCCGAGCGCGATGGCCACCGTCGCGTGGTGGTTCGCGCCGCCCAGCAGGATGAGAAATTCACGACGCTCGATGGCGAAGAGCGCGTGCTCGACGCCGGCATGGGCCTTATCACCGACGGCGAGCGCCCCGTGGCGTTGGCCGGCGTTATGGGCGGCATGGATTCCGAGATCGAGGACGACACCGTCGACGTGATGGTCGAGAGCGCTTGCTTCAACGCCGGTCGCACCTCGCACACCAGCCGCGATCTGTCGCTGATCTCCGACGCCTCCATTCGCTTTGAGCGCCAGGTTGACGAGACTGGCTGCGTGGATGTCGCCAACGTTACCTGCGCGCTCATCGAGGAGATCGCCGGCGGCGAGGTTGCTCCCGGCTATGTCGATGTTTTCCCCGCGCCCAAGACCATCGACAGCATTAAGCTGCGCCTGGCCCGCGTGCATGCCATCTGCGGTGCCGACATCGAGCCCGACTTTATCGAGCGTTCGCTTACCCGTCTGGGCTGCACCGTCGAGCGCGACGGCGAGGACTTTATGGTTACCCCGCCGAGCTTCCGTCCCGACCTGCCGCGCGAGATTGACCTGATCGAGGAGGTCCTGCGCCTATGGGGCATGGGCCGTGTGACGGCGACCATCCCGGCTGCCAAGAACCACATCGGCGGCCTGACCCGCGAGCAGAAGCTCACCCGCAAGGTCGGCGAGATCCTGCGCGCCTGCGGCCTCAACGAGACCACGACCTTTGGCTTTGCCGCCCCGGGCGACCTGGAGAAGATCGGCATGTCCACCGAAGGCCGCGGCTGCCCCGTGGTGCTCATGAACCCGCTGGTGGCCGAGCAGACCGAGATGCGTCGTTCGCTGCTGCCGGGCCTGCTGCAGTCCGTGGCCTACAACGAGGCCCACGGCACGCCCAACGTGCACCTGTACGAGGTCGGCAGCCTGTTCCACGGTCGCGAGAACGCCAGCCTGCCCAAGGAGACCAAGTCCGTGGCGGGTGTGCTCTCGGGCCAGTGGAGCGAGCAGTCCTGGAACATGAAGTACCGTAAGCTGCGCTTCTTCTTTGGCAAGGGCATTGTCGAGGAGCTGCTCGCCCAGCTGCGCATCGAGAAGGTTCGCTTCCGTCCTGTCGAGGGCGAGGGCTACGCTTTCTTGCAGCCGGGTCGTGCGGCCGAGGTTCTGTCCGGCGGAACCGTGCTGGGCTGGGTCGGCGAGATTCACCCCGAGGCGCGCGAGGCGATGGGCATCGATGAGGTCGTCGTTGCCTTTGAGCTCGACTTGGACAAGCTGATCAAGGGCGCCCGCAACCAGGAGAACTACCGTGAGTTCTCGCAGTACCCGGCCGTTGAGCACGACCTTGCCATTGTGGTTGACAACTCCGTGACCTGTGAGGATCTTGAGCGCCGCATTACGAGCGCCGGCGGTAAGTTGCTCGAGGGCGTGCGCCTGTTCGACGTCTACCGCGATCCCATCCGCATCGGAGCGGGCAAAAAGTCCATGGCCTTTGCGCTTACGTATCGCTCCGACGACCACACGCTTACCAGCGAAGAGGTCGAGAAAGCGCACCAGAAGATTGTCACCAAGGTATGCAAAGGCGTAAACGGCGAGGTCCGCGGCTAGGGCTTGCGATGGGGGGCGTAGGGCCTGATGGCGGTTGCTGCGGAGCTCTGCGCGACCGCGGTGTTCGGAATAAGGCATCGCTGACCCTGCATATATGACACGCGCATTACAAAACGGCGTGCTGCTTTTGTGGCGGCGCGCCGTTTTGCTATCATAGCCTGCGGCGTGTTACGAATCATCTAGCTCGTAACACTGATGAAATGGTTCAAGCGGCGCTGCAATCCCATGTGCCGGCAACCGGGAGGCGTATATGCACATTCCAGATAACTACCTGTCCCCGCAGACCGATGCCGTTATGGCGGTGGCGATGGTGCCCGTATGGGTTCACTGCATCAAGAAAGTGCGCGCCACGCTCGATCGCGAGCATATGGCCTTTCTGGGTATTTGCGCTGCGTTCTCCTTTTTGCTCATGATGTTTAACGTTCCGCTGCCCGGCGGCACCACAGGCCACGCCGTCGGCGGCGCACTCATCGCGCTGCTGCTGGGCCCCGAGGCCGCGGCTATCGCTGTCTCGGTCGCGCTGGCGCTGCAGGCGCTGCTGTTTGGCGACGGCGGCGTTCTGTCGTTTGGCGCCAACTGCTTTAACATGGCCTTTGTGCTGCCGTTTGTCGCTGCTATCGTGTTCCGTGCGCTCAACAGCCGTCTGCACGACAAGAGCTGGGGCACCTCGGTTTCTGCCATCGTGAGCGGCTGGGTCGGCCTGTGTCTGGCGGCCCTGTGCGCGGCAATCGAGTTTGGTATTCAGCCGATGCTCTTTACCAACGCTTCGGGCGCTCCGCTGTACTGCCCCTTCCCGCTGTCCGTGGCTATTCCGGCCATGTTGATCCCGCATATGCTGGTTGCCGGCGTGATCGAGGGCGTGGCGACGGCCGCCATCTACGGTTTCATTAAGAAGACGGCGCCGAGCATTATCGTCGGGCCCGAGGCCGTCGATGGCCAGCTTGCCGCCGATGGTACCGCCAAGAAGACTTCCCTGATTCCCACGCTCATTCTGGTCGCCGTGCTTGTCGTGGCTACGCCGCTCGGCTTGCTCGCCACCGGTGACGCCTGGGGTGAGTGGGACGCCGAGGGCGCCGCGACCGCCGTTCAGGAGGCTGGCGACGACAGCCTGCAGGCTTCGGTCGGCCTCGATACCCCGACCTTTGCCGACGCCCTGCCCACGGGCGATTATCTGCAGGCCTATTCCGAGGAGCAGGGTCTTGGCTTTGCCGGCCAGGCTGCCATGTATATCCTCTCGGGCGTGATTGGCGTGGCGGTGCTGACCATCGCATTCCGCCTGGTCTCGCTGACGGTCAAGGAAAGCGGTGCTCATGGCAATAGCCGAGCTGCCTAGCTGGCTTACGGTCGAGCAGCGTTACGAGCCCGCGGGGGCTCGGCATCGTGTGATGCAAAAGAATGTCCTGCACCTGGCGAGCCTGCTTGAGCGGGTTCGCCTGGGTGGAGGCGCGCACGAGGGCGGGTCGATGGTCGACCGCGCCCTTTCTTGCGTTTCGGCTCCGGTGCGCCTGTTAGGGATGTTCGTTTGCGTCCTGTGCGTGTGTCTGACGCAAAGCCCGCTGTACCTGATGTTGATGGCGGCGATCGCGTTGGTGCTGGTCGCGGTGCGCCCCGTACGCGGGCTGCGCGCTACCTTTGTGCCGGCGTTGGCTGCCGCGGGGTTTGCCGTGGTTCTGGCGCTGCCTGCCCTGCTGCTGGGTGCTTCTGCCACGGGCGCCATGCTCAAGATTGCACTCAAGACGTTCATTAACGTGTCGCTGGTGCTGGGTGTTTCGTGGACGCTCACCTGGAGCCGCATGTCGGCGGCGCTCAAGATGCTGCATCTACCCGACGAAGTTATCTTTACGTTTGATATGGCGCTCAAACACATCGAGGTGCTGGGACGCACGGCGCACGATCTGTGCGAATCGGTCATGCTGCGCAGCGTGGGTCGTGCACCTGCGGGTTTTTCGCGCACCGACTCGCTGGCGGGTATCATGGGCATGACGTTTATCAAGGCGATGGAATGCAGCCGCGCGATGGACGAGGCTATGCTTTGCCGCGGCTTTGCCGGTGCGTATCCGGCACCCGCGCGCGCCGGGTTTGGCTGGCGTGATGCGGTCTATGCGGCCGTCGTGGTGCTGCTCGCCGTGTTGTGCGCGGTGCTGTAGCGCGGGCGGCCGAGCCGTCGATGTGGATAGGGAAGGGCGACGTTTTGGCAAACGATACGAATGGCGTGATGGGCGCGAGCGGTGCTACTGGCGCCAAGAGCGTGCCGCTCATCGAGTTTCGCGACGTGGTGTTCTCCTATGCGGGGCATACGGTTGTCGATGGTGTGTCGCTGCAGGTCGATCGTGGTGAACTCGTTGCCCTACTCGGTCCCAACGGCTGCGGTAAGACGACGATTATGCGCCTTATCAACGGTCTTGAACTAGCGGACGCGGGTGCGTACCTGTTTGACGGGCACGTGATCGATGCGGCATATCTCAAGGATTCCGCAGCCGCTCAGCGTTTTCATCAGCGCGTGGGCTTTGTGTTCCAGAATGCCGATGCGCAGCTCTTTTGCGCTACGGTGGGCGAGGAGGTCGCGTTTGGTCCCGCGCAGATGGGGCTGCCGGCAGACGAGCTCGAGCGCCGCGTGCGCGATGCCATGGAGCTGTTCCAGGTTGCCGATCTGGTCGATGCCTCGCCCTATCAGCTTTCGGGCGGGCAAAAGAAGCGCGTTGCGCTGGCTGCGGTGGTGTCGATGAACCCCGATATCTTAGTGCTCGATGAGCCCACCAACGGGCTCGATGAGGACTCGTGCCACATCGTAGTCAACTTTTTGCTGGCCTACGTTGCTGCCGGTAAGACGGTTTTGATGAGTACGCACCATCAAGATTTGGTGCGCCGCTTGGGGGCCCGTGCCATCTATATCGATCGATATCACCATGTGGTCGAGGCGCCCGTGCCGTCGTATGGAACCGAAAGCGGTGCTGCGGAATAGTTGCTGCGTAGGGTATGTATGGCCGCCTGTGCGACTCTGCCGTGATGGTATAGTTAACCAGGTTTTATGGGGGTGGCTATGCCAAGTTGGAACATTCATATCGCTCAAACGGAGCGCTTGCTGGCACGTGCTAGCGTGCTTGCCGATAGCGTGCGCGACCGCAATGCCTTTTTGTTTGGCTGCGTGGTTCCGGATATCTTCGTGGGCTATATGGTCCCTGGCATCGCCGATCCCATTCCGTATCGCATTACGCACTTTGCAAAGCCCGAGCCTATCCCTAAGCCGCGCGAGCACGAGTTCTGGGATACCTATGTGGCGCCGCTGCTTAAAGGCGCACCCGCGGGCGAACCTGCTGAGGCTACCTCGATTGTCGAGGAGCGCGAGCGACTGAACCGCGTGCACTATCCTCAGCGCTACAGGGATGCCGAGCCGGTTGTCGGTCCCGGCGCCTGTGAGTTCTCGCTTGCGTCCGAAGATGTGGCGCAGTCGCTGCTCGATTTAACGCTGGGCGTCTGGTCGCATCTGGTGGCCGACACGGTATGGAACACGCGTGTGAACCAGTATCTGGAAGCACACGGCGGCAAGCCGTGCGAGGAATTCCGCATTAAAAAGCAGGGCGATTTTGACTGGTTTGGCAAGACACTGGGCATCGTTTCCATTCCGCGTGCGACCGATCGCCTCTATACCGCTGCGACGCGTTTTGGGCAGTATCCCATCCATAAAGAATATGTGCTCAAGACTATCGGCGTCATGCACGAGATTGTACGCGAAAACCCCGGCGAGCCCGATCATCCGCCGTATCGCCTGCTAACCGAGGAGTTTTTCGATGCAACGTTTACCGAGGTCATCGAGCTGACCGAGGCGGGATTTGCGGCTCGCGTTGCTGCTTCTGACGTTCCCGCAGTCCCCCTGATCGCTAGCTGCTAGCCGGCCGGCTTGACAGTGAATAGCTCAACCCAATCGACAAATAGCTCTTGCCGCAGGGTATCTTCGGCAGTACGCTCCTGTTTGGTCTTTGGGGTGTAGGGAAGCCCGGCCTTTTTATGGATGAGTTCGGCAAGGTTGCCAAAGCTCCTTTTGTCCTTGATCTGGCCATAGGTAATTTGGATGACGTCGTAGCCCATGCTTGTGAGTGCGGTAGTGCGCTCGGCATCGGAGAGACTCGCAGCTTCGCTGTCATGAGCGGAGCGGCCTTGGCATTCCAGAATGACGCCCATGCTGTCGGTGACACTTTCGATGAGGATATCGGCATAACAGCAGGTTTTGTCATACAGCGAACGTGCGGCTTCGCTGAGCGGGATGCGTGCGTTATTGGTGATGCCTATACCCAGACCGCCTTCGTCGCGGGGGAGTGAGACGAGCATGGACGTCTGGACCTCGAAGGGCGAGGCGGTCTGCCCTGCCATGCGTTCGGCGGCCCAGCGGAGCTGCTTAACACCGCGCAGGCCTGCGGCCTGCTTGGCGAACGCGGCGATATCCGCCGCGCTGAGGAGCGGCGCGCGTTTCCACAAGTTGGTGTCATTGCCCTTGGTGTCGACAATACGCTTCCAACCACAGTCGGGCGGAATGAACTTAAGAGATATTGCCTCATCAAGTTGCTGTTGCGTACGTTCGCAGGGCGTAAACACTGCAAATGAGCTGCACATCTCGTAGCAAGCCATGAGTAGCTGGTTGCGGGAGACCTGCGTAGCAAGGCTGAGCAGCGTGAATTCCGGTGAAGTGACATCAAATCCATGTTCAGTCTGCCTAAACGACCCAGGAGGCGGCTCTTGGGTCAGGAGGTGCGATTTAAAGAGGCTTCGCGACCCCGATTGTGCCCGAGTGAATACAAGCCTGTGAAGCGGTGCGTGAAGCAGGTCTTTTACAACTGCATGACTTCCGAGGCCGCAACATCTGCGATCTATATTGCCAAGGCTAATGGCGGGGTAAAGGCCTAATACCTGCGGCGGGATACGGTAATAGTAAAAAGCGGATTGACCGCAGAGCGTCAGGTCCATGACGTCCTCCAGATCGAAATGTGCTTTTGGACCGTGCGATGCCAGCGTCAATTCGGAAGTATGCGGCAAAATCTGAACCCTGTGAGCAGACCTGGCTTTTGAGGCTAGTTTATCAGGCATTTTGTTGTAAAAAAACGGGGTGTGTTCGAAGGTCTCAGAATTTGCCGCATACTTCCGAAAACTAGGTCGATCTGGCTCTTGCTAAAACGATTTATCAGCGTCGGTTAAGGTGTGGGTTTGCCACCGGGCGAACACTTTTAGCGCTTGGGACTTTATTTTTTGGGCCTCGAAGGGTGGATTTCGCGCTTTTGGTAAAGAAATGAGTGCGTGTTTTGCCGTGCGCCGACATTGGCACAGAAAAAGGGCCCGGAAGGCGAAGCCTTCCGGGCCCTTTGCAATGCAAGAATGCTTGCAAGTGCGATTTAGCGCACCTGAGCGACGTAAGCGACGTTGGTCGAGGAGACCTTGTCCTCGAGCTGAACACTCATGCGGGGATCGCCGGCGGTAGCGACGGTCAGATCGCCGGCCTCGACGTAGCCGAGCTCCTTAGCGGTCTCGATCGCCTTGACGATCGTGCCGTTGACGGTGCCCTGGGTAATCTCGGCCTGGTGCGGGATAACGCCCCAGTACATGATCATCTGCTGGACGGCCCACTCGTGGCGGGAGAACGCGCAGATCGGCATGTTGGGACGGAAGTGCGAGATCAGGCGTGCGGTACGACCGGTGGTCGTCGGCACGGTGATGCACTTGGCGCCAACGGTGGTGGCCATGTTCACAGCGGACATACCCACAACGTTGTTGACGACGCGGGTGCCGTGAGCGTCGGCCGGAACCTCGAGCGGAGCGTGGGCCGGGAGGTACTTCTCGGTCTCGAGAGCAATGCTGGCCTGCATCTTAACGGCCTCGACCGGGTACTTACCGGCAGCGGACTCGCCAGAGAGCATAACGGCGTCGGTGCCGTCGTAGATGGCGTTAGCAACGTCGGCAACCTCGGCGCGCGTCGGGCGCGGGTTCTGCTGCATGGAGTCGAGCATCTGCGTAGCGGTGATAACGGGCTTGTAGGCCGCGTTGCACTTGGCGATGATCTCCTTCTGGATGTGCGGAACGAGCTCGGGCTTGATCTCGATACCCAGGTCGCCACGGGCGACCATGATGCCGTCGGAAGCCTCGAGGATCTCGTCGAAGTTCTCGACGCCCAGGGCGCACTCGATCTTCGGGAAGATCGTCACGTGCTCGCCACCGTTCTCGCGGCAAAGCTTGCGGATGCCGCGGACGGACTCGCCGTCACGGATGAAGGAAGCGGCGATGTAGTCGATGTTCTCGGTCAGGCCAAAGAGGATGTCCTGACGATCGCGCTCGGTGATGGCGGGCAGCGAGATGTTGACGTTGGGCATGTTGACGCCCTTGCGCTCGCCGATCAGGCCGTCGTTCTTAACGACGCAGGTCATGTCCTGGCCGCTGACGGACTCGACCTCGAGGGCAACCAGGCCGTCATCGATCAGGATGAGGGAGCCCTTCTCGACCTCGGAAGGCAGAGCCAGGTAGTCGAGGGAGATGTGCTCAGCGGTGCCGTGGAAATCCTCGGACGTGGGCTGAGCGGTGACGACGATCTTATCGCCGGTCTTGACGGCAACCTTCTTGCCGTCGACCAGAAGGCCGGTGCGGACCTCGGGGCCCTTGGTGTCGAGCAGGATGCCGACAGGCAGACCGAGCTCCTTGGAAATACGGCGGACGCGCTCGATGCGACCGTGGTGCTCGTCGTAGGAGCCGTGCGAGAAGTTAAAACGGGCGACGTTCATGCCCGCCTTGATCATCTCGCGGATGGTCTCGTCGCTATCGCAGGCGGGACCCATGGTGCATACAATCTTAGTGCGCTTGTACATTCAGACCTCCATCTGACATCGTCTTGCGCTGATAGATAAACCATAAGAAATAAAACCGAGATGATTATAACGAAATGCCGACCGAATACCCCAAAAAATCGACCGTATGCCGAAATGGAAGTTCATTTTTTGCGGGAAAAACGGTATATGAAAAATCTTTACCAACCACTCCAACCGCTGCTATCTGGGAGATATGTCAGTTTGGCGATGTGCCGAAGAAAAAACGTTTTACCAATGTTGAGCATCACACGGTCTGCACCGTTGCGTGCGGACCATATTTCCAAACCGATTGTTTTGGCTAGACGCGTCGCTTTGGGGTACCATAGCTCCACTATCAACTGCCGCTCAGCACGGCAGCCTTGATGAGCCCTTGCCCTTCTCCTGGGAATTATGATCGGGCATCAATCTGCTGAGTGGCCCGAATCCCAGGAGGGGACTCTATATGCAAAAGGAATACCTGTCCGCCGCGGCGGAGGTGCTCAGCGACCAAGGTGTCGATGAGAACCTCGGCCTGAGCAACGACGAGGCGTCTTCGCGCCTCGCCAAGACAGGCCCTAACAAGCTCGAGGAAGCCGAGAAGACACCGCTGTGGAAGCGTTTCTTTGAGCAGATGGCCGACCCCATGGTCATCATGCTGATCGTTGCCGCCGTCATCAGTGCGCTCACGGGCATGGTCAAGGGCGAGCCCGACTTTGCCGATGTTGCCATCATCATGTTCGTCGTTATCGTCAACTCGGTGCTGGGCGTGGTCCAGGAAGCCAAGAGCGAGGAGGCCCTCGAGGCCCTGCAGGAGATGAGTGCGGCGCAGTCCAAGGTGCTGCGCGACGGCAAGCTCGTGCACCTGCCGAGCGCCGAGCTCGTGCCCGGCGACGTGATCATGCTCGAGGCGGGCGACTCCGTCCCGGCCGACTGCCGCGTGCTCGAGAGCGCCACGATGAAGATCGAAGAGGCCGCGCTCACCGGCGAGTCCGTGCCCGTAGAGAAGCACGCCAACGTGATCGAGCTCGCTGCGGGCACCGATGACGTGCCGCTCGGCGACCGTAAGAACATGTGCTATATGGGCTCCACCGTCGTGTACGGCCGTGGTCGCGCCGTCGTGGTCGGCACCGGCATGAACACCGAGATGGGCAAGATCGCCGGCGCCCTGGCCGAGGCCAAGGAAGAGCTCACGCCGTTGCAAGTGAAGCTCGCCGAGCTCAGCCGCATCCTTACCATTATGGTTATCGTCATCTGCGTCGTCATCTTTGGCGTTGATATCATCCGCCACGGCGTGGGCAACGTTCTTACCGACCCGACCGCCCTGCTCGATACCTTTATGGTCGCCGTCTCGCTCGCCGTCGCTGCCATCCCCGAGGGCCTGGTCGCCGTCGTGACCATCGTGCTATCGCTTGGCGTGACCAAGATGGCTAAGCGCCAGGCAATCATCCGCAAGCTCTCTGCCGTCGAGACTCTCGGCTGCACGCAGACCATCTGCTCCGACAAGACCGGTACCCTTACCCAAAACAAGATGACCGTCGTCAAGCACGAGCTCGCTGCGCCCAAGGAGAAGTTCCTGGCCGGCATGGCGCTGTGCTCCGATGCTCAGTGGGACGAGGAGCTGGGCGAGGCCGTGGGCGAGCCGACTGAGTGCGCGCTCGTCAACGACGCCGGCAAGGCGGGCCTCACTGGCCTGACTGCCGAGCATCCGCGCGTGGGCGAGGCCCCGTTTGACTCGGGCCGCAAGATGATGTCCGTGGTCGTCGAGACCCTGGATGGCGAGTACGAGCAGTACACCAAGGGTGCGCCCGACGTGGTGATCGGCCTGTGCACCCATATCTACGAGGGCGATAAGGTCGTCCCCCTGACCGAGGAACGCCGCGCCGAGCTCGTGGCGGCCAACAAGGCCATGGCCGACGAGGCCCTGCGCGTACTGGCGCTGGCAAGCCGCACCTACACCGAGGTTCCCGACGACTGCAGCCCCGCTGCGCTCGAGCATGACCTGGTCTTCTGTGGCCTGTCCGGCATGATCGACCCGGTCCGTCCCGAGGTGGCCGACGCTATCCACGAGGCGCACGACGCCGGTATCCGCACCGTCATGATCACGGGCGACCACATCGACACCGCCGTGGCCATCGCCAAGCAGCTGGGCATCGTCACCGATCGCAGCCATGCCATCACCGGTGCCGACCTCGATCGCATGAGCGACGAGGAACTCGACGCGCATATCGAGGACTACGGCGTGTACGCCCGCGTCCAGCCCGAGCACAAGACCCGCATCGTCGAGGCTTGGAAGTCGCGCGACCAGATCGTGGCCATGACGGGCGACGGCGTCAACGACGCCCCGTCAATCAAACGCGCCGACATCGGCGTGGGTATGGGCATCACCGGCACCGACGTCACCAAGAACGTTGCCGACATGGTGCTCGCCGACGACAACTTCGCCACCATCATCGGTGCCTGCGAAGAGGGTCGTCGCATCTATGACAACATCCGCAAGGTCATCCAGTTCCTGCTTTCGGCCAACCTTGCCGAGGTGTTCTCGGTGTTTATCGCCACGCTCATCGGCTTTACTATCTTCCAGCCGGTGCAGCTGCTGTGGGTGAACCTGGTCACCGACTGCTTTCCCGCGCTCGCGTTGGGCATGGAGGATGCCGAGGGCGATATCATGAAACGCAAGCCGCGCAACGCCAAGGACGGCGTCTTTGCCGGCAACATGGGTCTGGACTGCGTGGTCCAGGGCCTGATCATCACCGTGCTGGTGCTGGCGAGCTTCTTTGTGGGCGTGTACTTTGACATGGGCTACATCCACATCGCCGATATGATCGCCGGCAATGCCGACGAGGAAGGCGTGATGATGGCGTTCATCACGCTCAACATGGTCGAGATTTTCCACTGCTTCAATATGCGCAGCCGTCGTGCGTCGCTGTTTAGCATGAAGAAGCAGAACAAGTGGCTGTGGGCATCTGCTGCGCTGGCGCTGGTGCTGACGGTGATCGTAACCGTACAGCCGACGCTTGCCGAGATGTTCTTTGGACCTGTGACGCTTGAGCTCAAGGGTGTTCTTGCCGCGCTGGGGCTGGCCTTCCTGATCATCCCGCTGATGGAGATCTACAAGGCGATCATGCGCGCTGTGGAGAAGGAGTAGATTAACCTGTCCGGGCCCGCCCCACGCCCTTTCTCCCTCACTGGTCCTCGCGCTTTGCGCTGCGGGATCGTTCGGGAGAAAGGGCTTCCGGGGCGGGCCCTGCGGTGACTCTGCTGGCTTTCCTCGCGCGGATGATAAAGGCTGGGGGAAAGTGTGTGAGCCGGTCGAGCGTTTGCTCGACCGGCTCTTTTTGTGGGAAAATACCTGCTCAGTTTTGATTTTTGGTGCTGGGAGGCGCTTGTGGGCAAGGCTAGGGCTAAGGCGAAGAAAAAGACGACGGGGGCGCGGGCTAAGCGCGATCGTCGTCGGAAGCTCGCGACCGAGGCTCCCGCACCTGCTGAGGAGCTGCTGGCAAGCGTGCCGGGACTCGACGCGCTGCAGGACGTTCCGGCGTTCGATGACCTGCCGGTCGATGGGGCTCAGCAGGCTGCCTTCGATGATTTTTGTGCCCAGGCCGAGGAGCCCGAGCAGATGCAGCTTGGCGCCGTGGTGCGCTTGGATCGCGGGTTTCCACTGGTGGCGACTGCCGATGACACGTTTCGTGCCGAGCATGCTGTGGGGTTTGCCAAGTCACGCGGCGAGGACGAGGTCCTGCTGCCTGCCGTGGGCGATCGTGTGGCGGTGCGCCGCGCTCCCGGGCACGATATGGGCGTGATTGAGTGCGTGCTGCCGCGCCGTACGAGCTTTGAGCGTTGGCGCGGCCGTGCCCGCGGAGAGCGCCAGGTGCTCTGCTCCAACGTGGATAGCGTGCTAATCGTGCAGGCGCTCGGTGCCGGCGAGGTGCTGCTCGACCGCGTGGCGCGCTCGCTGGTGTTGGCGCTCGACTGCGATGCCGAACCGGTGGTGGTACTCACCAAAGCTGACCGTTGCGATGCTGAGGAGCTCGAGCGCGATCTGGACCGTGTGCGCCGCCTGGTGGGTCCGGACGTGCGCGTAATCGTGACATCTTCTGCCGAGGGCCGTGGTTTGGATGAGGTACGCGCCTGCGTGCCCGCCGGGAGCTGCGCCATGATCTTGGGCGAATCGGGTGCTGGCAAGTCGACGCTGCTCAACGCGCTGTTGGGCCACGATACGTTGGCTACCGGCGGCGTGCGTGAGCGCGATGACCAGGGTCGCCACACCACGGTCGCGCGCGTGATGGTGGCGCTGCCGGGCGAAGCCGGCGTTATTGCCGACGCGCCGGGCCTGCGCAGTTTGCCGCTCGTGGGGCATGAGCGGGGCTTGGCACGCGCGTTTCCCGAGATTGTCGAGGCATCGCGCGCGTGCCGGTTTGGCGATTGCACGCATACCCATGAGCCGGGTTGCGCCGTTCGCGAGGCCGAGGACGCCGGGCAGATCGATAGCCTGCGTCTGGAAACGTTCCAAAACCTGGCGTTATCCATGCGCGTGAGTGCTCAAATGCTCGATCCCGATGTCCATCTGTAATTGATTTTTCCTATGACAGCCGTTTCCCAACTGTTCGGGAGACGGCTTTTTGCTGCGGAAAAGCCTCGAAACATGCAGTTTGCTGACGTGCTGACCAAAACCTTGCCACGAGCTTGACGGGCTGGTCAGCTTTTGGTCAGCGATTGGTTTGACATCGAAAACCAAGATTGCGATTGCGCCGCTTTGCACTCTGACCGCCCAGACAATGGTGGTACGGGCATTCGCCCGGCACTGCCATGAGAGGAGCGGCCGTGAACAAGAGCAAGCGCATCGCCATCAGTCTGGTCGCGGGCGTGCTCGCTGCTCTGCTCTGCATGGTTTACGGCTCATCGATCCGCTCACAAGTCGAACAGGTCCAGGCTGAGACCTTGGCCAAGTACGGTGGCGATCGCGTCGAGGTATGCGTCGCGGCGCGCGATATCGATGTGGGCGAGACCCTCGATGAGACCAATGTCATAACCCAGGAATGGCTGACGAGCCTGCTGCCGCGTGACGCGGCGACCGAGCTGCGCCAGGTGCGCGGCGACGTGACGACTTCGCGTATTCCCAAAAACGCCGTGATCTGCAATGTCTACACCAAGGCCGAGAGCCGCAAGCTCGAGGTGCCTAAGGGCAAGGTCGCCGTTTCGGTGGCGGTCGATGCCGAGCACTCGGTCGGCGGTGCTACGGGCGTGGGCAGCTACGTGGATGTGTATGTGCAAAAAGACGGCGTAACCGATCGGCTGTGCGGCGCGTACGTGATCGATACCAGTGAGGATTCCGGTGCCACGCGCGAGGGCAAGATCGAATGGGTGACGCTGGCGGCTGACCCCGAAGACGTCAAGGAACTGCTGGGAGCCTCGGGCAAGGGAACGGTCAGCTTGACGATTCCCGCCACGGCGCGCGGCAAAAAGAGCGGAGGCGACGAGTGATGAAGGCGATCTGGCTTGCGTGCTGCGCGTGCGGCGATTACGGGCTGTTGCAGCGGGAAGTCGAGGGCCGTGATGCGGGTGCACAGGTGCTTCGCGTGGGTGACCTGGACGGGCTGGTTTCCATGGCGCGGGCGTTTCCGTCGCGCCGCGGGGCTGCCATCATCGCGGCGTCTCTGTTTGATACCGAAGATGTGCGCAAGACTGTTGCGCGCCTGACGGCCGAAGGCCGCGTGAGTCGCGTGGTCGTGTTGATAGAAGCGCTCGATCCGTCGGATATCGAGGGGCTGTTTCGCGCGGGGGCGACCGAGGTCATCGCTGCACACAGTATATGCGGCAACGGGCGCGCGGGCGAGGGAGCGGTTGATTCCGATCGGCGCATGACGATTGAGCCCGATGCTTTTGTTGATAGGGAACCCGGGGCGCCTCGCGCTACAAGAGGCCCGCGTGTTGATGATTATGGAAAAGCGGAAGCCGAGCATGGTCGGCGCCCCCGGAACCCCCTTGTATACGATGACGCTGGAGGGCCGGCGCAGCATGCTGGCGACTCCCCGGCAGTAGATATGGGATACGTGCACGGCGTGAATCTGGCGGATGAACTCGACGAAGTTGAGGGCCTTGCCGGGTGCGGCGAGTTGTCGCTGATGCAGCATGAGCAGATTGCGCAGAACGAGCCTGCCTCGCAGACCGAACAAGCAGCCATGCCGGCTTGGACGCAGCACGTGGTTGCGGCGGGGGAGACGGGGACGCTGTCACCGACGCCCGCCCCGCCGCCTCCGATGCCGCCGGCAGACGCTACCGCTCCGCCGCATCGAGCTCCAGTCATCTGCGCTATTTCGGGTTCGGGCGGTTGCGGCAAGTCGACGATCGTTGCCACCATGGCACACACATCGTCGCTGTTGGGCTTGCGTGCCGCCGTGCTCGACCTGGACCTGATGTTTGGAAACCTTTACGACTTGTTAGGCGTCGATGCTCCGCGCGATATGGCGGCACTTATCGAGCCGTCGGCGGCGGGCATGCTCACCGAGCCGGATATCGTAGCCGCTTCGATGCGCGTGGCGCCGGGCGTTACGCTCTGGGGTCCCGTCGCGGCGCCCGAGCAAGCCGAGCTCATGGCACGTCCGGTGGAGCTACTGCTTGATGTTCTGCGTCGCGAATCCGACGTGGTCTTTATCGATACCTCGGTCTTTTGGGGCGATGCCGTGGCGGCTGCGGTGGCGGCGAGCGACCGTTGCCTGGTCGTTGGCGATGCGGCGGTGTCGTCCGCGGCATCGGCATCGCGCGTCATTGAACTGGCAGGTCGAGTAGGTGTGCCGCGCACGCGCATGAGCGCCGTGTTCAACCGGTTCGGTGCGCGCGGGGCAGACGAGGACGTCGCCATGCGCTTTGAGATTGCCTGTGCGTTAAGCTCCAAGATTCGTATCGCCGATGGCGGGCAGGATCTCGCCGCGCTCATGGCGTTTGGGCGCGCTGACGAGGCAGTGGGGCAGACCAGCGCTTTTGCGACTAGCGTGCGCGAGGCCACGCGCGAGATGCTCGTGGAACTGGGGTGCGCCGTCGGCCCTTGGAGCGATATGGTCGCCGACCGTGCAACGCGTACCGAACGCCCGCGTATCCGCCTTCCCTGGTTGCGCGAGGGTGATCAGCGATGAGCCTGCAAACGAGGATTAAGGCTGCCGGCGCTGCAGCGGCGGCAGCGCCTGTAGATGCGGGGCGTCGCCGCGCGGTGAAACGACGCACCAAGCGCGCCGTGATGGACCGCATGGGTTACGACGAAGTGGCGCGTATCAGCGCCTATATCGACCCGGCACTTGCCCGCTCGGAATTGCGTCCTGCGGTGGAGGCGGCGCTCAATGTTGAGGAGCCGACCGATCTCGCGACGCCCGAGCGCGAAACCATCATCGACGAGATTTTGGATGACGTGGTGGGCTTGGGGCCGTTGCAGCCGCTCATCGAGGACGACACCGTTACCGAGATCATGATCAACGGCTGCCGCTCGGCTTTCTTTGAACGCGGCGGCGTCTTGTACCCCATCGAGCATGCGTTTGAGGATGATGAGCAGATCCGTGTGCTTATCGACCGCATTATCTCGCCACTTGGCCGCCGTATCGACGAGCGCAGCCCCATCGTCAACGCCCGCCTCAAAACGGGCTATCGCGTCAACGCGGTGATTCCGCCTGTGGCGATTGACGGACCGATTCTCACCATCCGAAAGTTCTCGGACCGTATCTGCTCGCTGGACGAGCTCGTGGGGTTGGGATCGCTGCCGCTTTGGTATGCGCAGCTGCTGTCGTGTGCGGTGTCGCTGCGACAGGACCTGGCGGTTGCGGGAGGCACGGGATCTGGTAAGACCACCCTGCTCAACGCGTTGTCATGTGAGATTTCCACCGGCGAGCGCATCGTGACGATCGAGGACTCTGCCGAGCTCAAGTTTGCGCATCATCCGCACGTGGTGCGCCTAGAGGCGCGCGAGGCTTCAATTGAAGGCGAGGGCGCGGTGACGATCCGCGACCTGGTGACTAATGCCCTGCGCATGCGCCCCGACCGCATCGTGGTGGGCGAGGTGCGCGGTGCCGAGTGCTGCGACATGTTGCAGGCCATGAACACGGGCCACGACGGGTCGCTCACCACGCTTCATGCGGGTTCAGAACAGGAGACCGTGGTGCGTCTGACGTTGCTTGCACGTTATGGCATCGATCTGCCGAGCGAGCTCATCGAGGAGCAGATTGCCATGGCACTCGACGGTATCGTGATGTCCGAGCGCCACGCCGATGGCAGGCGCTTCGTCTCCTCGTATTCGGGGGTGCGACGCGCCGCATCGGGCGGCGTAGAGCTCGAGCGCTATGTGACGTTCGATGCCGCCGAGCGCACCTGGACGCTTGACCGCGAGCCGCCGTTTATCGCAGAAGGCCTGCGGTCGGGGACGCTCACACAAGAGGAGGTGGACGAATGGAGATCGCTGTGCCCCTCGTCGTAGGGGGCTTGGCAGGGCTTTCTGTCGCGACGGCGTGCGGGGCGGAACCTCGTGTGCCGCAGGTACCGCCGGCGGAGCTGGCACGTCAGGCGCTCGAAACGGTGGCAGAGAAGCTGCCGCGTGAGCTGGTGGAAAACGATCTGCTGAAAAAGATCGCCCGTTCGTGGGCATCGCTGGCTCCGGCGCATCGCCTTGGCCTCGTGATCGAAGATGCTTCGGGACGTTTGGCGTTTCTGCTGCTATCGAGCGGTGTCTGCTGCGTTTTACTAACGATGGTGTCGTTATCGCCCCTCGGATTTGCCTTGGGACTTGTTGCTCCGTTTGCCGTTGGTGCCGCTCGGGATGGCTTTGAGAGCCGGCGCGAGCAACACGATGCAGAAGAGGCAATGCCCGAGGCGTTTACCGCACTTTCCATGTCGCTTGCCTCGGGACATTCGCTGGCCCAGGGCATGCGCTTTGTGGGCGCTCATGCGCAAGAGCCAGTGCATACCGAGTTTTTGCGGGTGGCGGCGGCGATCGATTGCGGCATCTCGGCGACCGACGCGCTCGATGACTTGCTCGTGCGTATCGACGCCCCCGGTCTTTCGCTTGTGACCTTGGCGCTTAAGGTGTCTCAGCGCACCGGCGCTCCGCTTGCCGACTTACTGTCCGAGGCGTCGAGCATGGTGGGGGAGCGCATTGAGCTCAAGCGCCGCCTGGATGTTAAGACGTCGCAGGCTCGCATGTCTGCGCATATGGTCGCGGCGATGCCGGCGGGCATGTGCGCGGTGTTGGCGCTGCTTTCGGCAGATTTTCGTCGCGGTCTTGCGACGCCTGCCGGCGCGGGCGCTGTGGTGCTGGGTCTTGCCCTCAACGCCGTTGCCCTGGTGGTTATCCGGCGCATTATGCGGGTGGAGCTATGAGCGCCCCGGTTGCAGTTGCGGCTTGCCTGTGCGCCCTGAGTGTATTTGTCGCGACGGGTTTGGATCGGGCGGATGCACGCAAGATCGCAGGGGCCTGCAAGCGCGAGGCGGTGCTGGTCGCTGCCGCGGGTCGCTCGGTGGTCGATGCTCTGACCGCGCGAGTGAAGGGCGCGGTTGGAGCGGGCGGCCCGGCGCGAGTGTCGCTCGGCGAAGTGTCCGAGATGATCGATGTTGTGCGCTTGGGTCTTTCGGCCGGTCTTTCGTTTGATGCGGCGCTTGAGATTTTCTGCGCCAACCGCCGGTCAGTGCTGGCTCTTCGCCTTGAGCGCGCCTGCATGGCGTGGCAGGTGGGCGTGGGCACGCGTGAGGACGAGTTGTTGGCCGCCGCGCGCGACCTGGACGTGCGAGCGCTCGAGACCTTTGCCATCACGGTGGGGCAGGCGCTCGCCCTGGGTGCCCCACTTGCCGAGACGCTGGCCGCTCAAAGTCGCGAGATCCGTGCGGCTCATCGCGCCGCGGTCGAGCGCGAGATCGAGCGTGCGCCCGTCAAGCTGCTGATTCCCACCGGCACGCTCATCTTGCCGGCGTTGCTTCTGTCCATATTGGGCCCGCTGCTGGGAGCAGGCGGGATGATGTAGGGAGGAATACATGAACACGATGACTGACACTGCTGGCAAGGTGCAGGGCTGGGCGTTTTGCCGGGCGGCACATGTTCGTCAGCGCGCCAAGGAACTATTGCAGGAGGAGAGTGCGCAGGGTACCACCGAGTATGCCATCTTGGTCGGCGTGCTCGTGGTGATCGCGATTATCGCCATCGTCGCATTTAAGGGCAAGGTCCAAGATCTATGGAACGCTATCAGCGAGGGCATCAACAGCCTGTAGAGGGCGAGCGCCCCGTCGGGGTGCTGCTGGTGTTTGCTTGCCTGACCGTGGCGATAGCGGCGGTGCTTTGGGGGCTTAACGCCGCGCGGCAGCAGCGTCCTGGGACCGCCTCCGATTTGGGCTCAGATTCGGCGGTGGCGTCTCAAAAAGATGAGATGCGAGATGCGGACGATTCGGATGTCGCTGTCACGGCGCAAACCTTTCTGCGGACGCTCGACAAGCGGTCTGGCACTGCGACGGATTCGCCTGGGGGCAACGCGATTGTGGTCCGGCTTGCATGGTCCGAGGACCGACCGATGACCGAAGCGGCGGCGGATATGCTGCGTTCCTATCGCGAGGTACCCACGGCGCAACTTGCTCTGAGCGGCTATCTCGACATCAAGGGAAACGTGTGGGGCGCCATCGTGCGTGACGGACGCGGCTGGGTCGATATGGTGACGGTTGCTGCGGATACTGGCGATGCTTCGTGTCGTCTGCGCGCCGTGCGCCTGGTCCCGCAAACAATAAGCTCAAAGGAGGGGTCGTGAAATGCATGGCGTTCTGCGTGAGGAGGTTGCCCAAGCGACTGTGGAATACGCCATCGTCACGGTGGCGCTGTTATCGATCGTGCTGGCGATTGCGGGACTTTGGCGTGCTGGCACCGATGGGCGCTTGGCGGCGCTGGTCGAGCGGGCGGCGTCTCACGGCGTCACCTCGACATCGGTTGTCGACGCTGCTGCGGGTGCTAAGGACATCGCGCTGTATTGATATCGCGCGCGAGGACCGGGCGCAGTCTACGGTCGAGGCCGCTTTTTTGCTGCCGACGTTTCTGACGCTCATCCTTCTCGCACTGCAACCGGTGTGCCTGCTCTATACGCGCGCGGTCATGGAGTCTGCCGCCGCCGAGACCGCGCGGCTCATGACCACGACGACGGCGGAGGACGACGATCTTAAGGAGTTCACCCGCCGCCGGCTTGCCGCAGTGCCCAACGTTTCGATTTTTCATGCCGGCGGGCCGCTGTCGTGGGATATCGAGCTTGGCCGGGCCGGTGCGGGTGGCGTCTCGTCCGTGTCCGTTTCCGGCGAGGTCAAGCCGTTGCCCGTGATCGGTGCGTTTGCGCAGGCTATGGGTGGTACCGCCGAGGGCGGCTACGTTGAGCTCAAGGTCGATGTCTCGTATCAATCGCGTCCCGAATGGCTGGAGGGAGATTATGATTCGTGGATTGCTACATGGGATTAAGCGTTTCTGGTCTAGACGCGTTTTGACGCGCCGTCCGAGTTGCCATTGCAAGCGAGGTGGCTTTATGGGTCGAGCCGGTGTCGATCTGTTTATCGAAGACGGTGCCTATACCACGCTTTCTTCTGCCGTGGTCATCCTAGTGGTGCTCACATTGTTGTTTTCGTCGACCGCGGCGATATGGAGCATGTCGCGTGCCGGGGACACCCAGGTGGCGGCTGATAGCGGCGCGCTGGCGGGTGCCAACGTGGTGTCGTCCTATCACACGGCTGCCACGGTGGTTGATGCGAGTATCTTGAGTCTGGGGCTGGCGGGGTTTGCCACGATCGGGACGGGCCTGGTCGCCATCCTCATCCCGGGTGCCGAGCCGGTTGCCGGCAATATGGTCGACACCGGGATCGAGATCATTAAAACGCGCAACAAGTTTGCCAAAAGCGCATCGGAAGGCTTACAGAAAATCGAGACGGCTCTGCCGTATCTGATCGCCGCGCGTGCCACGCAGGCGGTGTCGGCGCAGGATACCGATAGTGTGACCTATACCGGTACGGCGCTTGCCGTGCCCAGGACATCCGAGTCGGACTTCGCTGCGATCAAAGGGTCAGAGATCTCGACCGATACCATTAAAGACACATCAGATGATTTAGAGCGTGCGGCCGAGGAGCTGCGGAAGGCTTCTGAGGACACGGCGAAGGCTAAAGAGCGTGCTTGGCTGGCGGATTGTGGTGGGTCTGACAAGGGCTCGGTCGGCAGCTGTTCTTGCATGTGGGAGCGCGCGAAAAGCCTAACGGATCTCTCCGGTGTTCAAAATCCGCATTACTCATCGAGCGTTACGTGGGAGCCTCAAGTTGCCCTTGATCGCGCGAAGGACTACTACCATTGGCGTCTGACAAATGAGAAGCCCCAGGGCTCGAGTGTCGAGATGAAGGCAGAGTCTGCGGCGCGTAAGGCGTTTTATACCTATGCGAACGCGGAGGTCGATCGGGCATATATAACCGAGAACGGAGACAGGGTTTCCTCCTATATTCCGCTGCTGCCGCGCAACTCTGATGAGGTTCGGGCGACGGAACTCTATACCGATGCGGTGTGGCCGACTAGCGTGAACGATGACAAGGCGTATCTGCATTACGGGACGACCTGCCCTAACTATAAGAAAGGGACGCCGAGCGGATTTGCTTCGGTTGCCGATTACGATGGACAGGATAAATGCAGCAAATGCCATTTTGGCGTTTTGTCGCTTGGTGCTGTTGCGGCGCCTTCAACCTCTATCGAAAACGGCTTCGAGTATCACTTTGACAAGTTTAAAGACGCCCTGGAGGACTACGTCGACTGTCGCAACAAGGAGCTCGAGCTCGAGCGTCAGACCGAGGACGAAGCCGACCGTGCGGGCAATGCGTTCGATACCGCCATCAAAGAACTTTCCGGTGAGCGCCCGCGTATCGCTCCGCCCGGTCGCAACGGCGTGGTTGCCTTTGCGGTTTCGGGTGCCATCTCGAGCTCCGATGAACTCAACTCTTCGTTTAACACGGCAGTCAGACTTGGCGATCGCGGTGCCATCTCTGCCGCGGTGCTGGCGCCCGATGGGGCGACGGCGCAAAACAACGTGCTTTCGCGATTTTTCTCGACATTGAAGGAACGCTCGGGCGGCGTTGCCGGCGTGCTCGACGGCGTCATGGATGTCTGGGGACGGCTGCTTGTGGGATACGGAGACATCCAAGGTTCGGCCGACGAACTTATGGACGAGATGATTAAAGGCCTAGGAGGGGGCAGCGGCGCGTTGGGCTCCATTGCATCGTGGCTCGGCGATACCGTTTCGGCGTCCGTGGCGGCGCTGGGTTTGGAACCGTGCGACTTGCGCCTGCGAAAGCCGGTGCTGACTGATTCCGCCAACGTCATTAAGAGCCCGGGGTCTGACATTGCTGGCCTCTCTCAAGCGCAAGACAAACTGCGAAGTATTCCGTTGGGCGTGACCGATCCCAAGGCGCTTTGCGAGGCGTTGGAATATCAAGTCGAACGCACCATTAGCGGTACGGTGTTCACGCTTGCGGAGATTCCTCTGCCCGGCGGCGGCTCCATCCCGCTCACCGTCGATGTCGCCACGCTGGTTGGCGCTCTGGGCGGTGGGTCGTAATGAGTATCCGCATGCGTCTGCGCGAGGAGCACGCCCAAGCGACGGTGGAGATGGCAGTGGTTACGCCCGTTTTGCTGGTGCTGGCACTCATCGTGTACAACGTCATGATCTTTGCCAGTGCTGTCGCGCGCTTCGACCGCGTGGTGCCCGACATCGTGTTGGCGCACGCCGTGGCGTCGGAGGGGGAGGGCGACGAAAGCTCTGTCGATGCCTCGGCGACGGTCCAGACTCAAATTCTGAATGCCATGGAAGGCTATGACTTGCAGATCGAAGTGTCGAGCGAGCAAGGCGCGGAGGCATCGGATGGTGGTCTGCTCTCCCTATCCGGTACGTTTAGGACCTACACCTGCACCATGCACTATGAGCCGTGGCCGACTTCTCTCAGCATCGCTGGCGTTCCGCTGGGGGCGCCGACAACGTTGTCGCACGAGCGCGCGGTGACGGTCGATCCATGGCGTCCGGGGGTGGTCATGTGACCGCGGTCTCGTCCTACATCGCCTACGCGCGGGCACTCAACAGGCTGGGTTGGACGCCGGCCGAGTTTGCGGTGGCGGAGTCGTTTGTCGTGCGCCTGCGCGGCATGCTGGGACGGCGTCCGGTTGCCGCCAACGGCTTGCCGCTCGTCATGGCGTTTCCACGCTGCTCTTCGGTCCATACGTGTTTTATGGCCTATCCCATCGACATCGCCTTCATCGATCGCGACGGCAATATCCTCGCGCGCTACGAAAACGTATGTCCCTGGCGTATGTGCTCCTGCCCCGGCGCCTGGGCCGCACTAGAGCGCTCTTCAATCATTGTTTCGACCCCTGCTCTCCAACGCGTGCCGGCTTAAGAATTGGCGACAGCGGACTTTCGTCATACGAAATTGGGTAAGATGGAGGAGAAGATGCATGGATGTTGAGATCCATCCCAACGCTAAAAAGCACCTGACAGAAAAGCAGGTGCTAAGCGCTTGGCTTGCGGTTACTGAGTGCATTCGTCGCGAGTCGAAGGACGAGCCGCCGAGATGGCTTGCGATTGGATGGCTCCCAGACGGACGAAGCGTGGAGCTTGTCGCGGTCGAGCTTGTCCGTGGGTGGCTTATCATTCATGCCTTGTCTCCAGTCCAGAAGAAATTTTGGCAGGAGATTGAACAGGCTCGGCAAAGGGGTCGATGATGGGCAAGACGTATACGGCCGCTAATGGTCAGGTTGTAACGGATGAAATGATTGACGCGTGGTGCGAGTCGTACGAGCGCGGAGAGTTTCCGGATGGCGAACACACCGTTGGTGGGATCGTGCATGGACGGCCCCCACTCTCAGGTGAGGGGACGGCAACGCTGTCGGTCAAGATTCCTCTGGGAATGAAGGAGGCCATTCGTCGACGGGCGGCTGCCGAGGGGATGACGCCAAGTGAGTTTGCCCGTGCGGCTCTGAGCGAAAAACTTCTTGCTGCCGGCTGATGCCTCTGACGTGCCGATTTAAAGAACCGAGGCTGTGCTCAAAAACTTTTTTGAAATTCTCGGTTGACCGGAACGCGTCCTTGGTTATACTAATCAAGCCTTGAAACAAGGCACACCTCAAATGGCTGGGTAGCTCAGTTGGTAGAGCAGAGGACTGAAAATCCTCGTGTCAGGGGTTCGATTCCCTTCCCCGCCACCTTGAATTGACTAGGACCTCTGCAAAGGGGTCCTTTTCTTTTATGTAGCCCTCGCACGGAATCGAACCCCGTGAGGGCGCGGAGCTGAGTAAACGCGTAAGCGTTTGCCAGCGCAGCTCGCAAGGCGCGTAAGCGCCGCAGCGGTCCGTCCGCGCAGCGCGCGGACGCGATTCCCTTCCCCGCCACCTTGAATTGACTAGGACCTCTGCAAAGGGGTCCTTTTCTTTTATGTAGGGTTCTGCGGAAACTGCGTCCCAGAATAAGGGCTCAGAACGGGACACACTTTCCGGTGCCTGCCTCCGGCGCGCGTACACACCTCGTCGCACCATTCCGAGTCCGTCTGCTCCCAGACATTCCTCCCACTTTCGCGTCACTTTGCAGACCGTTCGGTCGCCTGTCCGCACACGCGGGTATACTCAAAACGATACTTATCCTACGCAATACGATGCGGGTTCGACCTGCATGATCCGAAGGGGGCAGTGATGGAGAGGATACTCGGCGTTAATCTCTCTGGCTGGTTTATTCCCGAGCCTTGGGTGACCCCGTCGCTGTACGCGGCGACCGGTGCATCCAACGCGGCTGAGCTACAGGAGGCCATGGGTACCGCCGCCTATAACGAGCGCATGCGCCGCCATTACGAGACGTTTGTGAGCGAGGACGATTTTCGCCGCATGGCGCAGATCGGTCTCAATGCCGTGCGTCTGCCGGTGCCCTGGTATGCCTTTGGCTCACAGGAGTCCGATGCCTCCTACATATCGGTTGTCGATTACATCGACCGCGCAATTGAGTGGGCTGCCAAGTACGACATCCGCGTGCTGCTCGATCTGGCAACCGTGCCCGGTGGCCAGGGCGATTCCAACGATTCGCCCACCACGCCGGAGGCTGTTGCCGAGTGGCATTCGTCCACCAACGGCCGTCATGTCGCACTCGACGTGCTCGAGCGCTTGGCCGATCGCTATGGCGAGGCCGAGAGCCTGCTGGGCATTGAGCTGCTGGACACGCCGCAGATGAGCGTTCGCAAGAGCCTCTTCACCATGACGGATGGCATTCCTGCTCACTACCTGCGCAATTTCTATCGCGATGCCTACGAGCTCGTCCGTTCGTATATGCCCGAGGATAAGATCGTCGTCTTCTCGTCGTCGGGGCATCCCAGCGAGTGGAAGCATTTTATGCGCGGCGCCAAGTACAAGAACGTCTACATGGACCTTCACCTGTACCATTACCGCGACGAGTATGCGCTCGACATCACGAGCCCTCGCGGGCTGACGACGGCGATTTCGCGTAACAAGCGCGAGCTTAAAGAAGCGATTTCGACTGGGTTCCCCGTGCTGGTGGGCGAATGGTCGGGCGCGGCGATCTTTGCCAACTCGTCGGTTACGCCCGAGGGCCGCAATGCCTACGAGCGCGTGTTTATCGCCAACCAGCTGGCTTCGTTTGCGCCGGCTGCCGGTTGGTTCTTCCAAACGTGGAAGACCGAGAAGCGCATTGCAGCATGGGACGCCCGCGCGGCGCTCGGTACGCTCGAGCGCGGCATGATTGAATAGGTTGATATGACGCAAAACAGCGCCCATACGGGCAAACTCTATGTGGTCGGCACGCCCATCGGCAACCTGGGTGACCTGTCCCCGCGCGTTGGCGAGGCCTTTGCCGCTGCCGATGTCATCTGCTGCGAAGACACGCGTGTGACGTCAAAGCTGCTGATGCACCTGGGCATTTCCAAGCCGCTTGTCCGTTGCGACGAGAATGTGATCGCTAGCCGCGCTGCCGGCCTGGTCGACCGTCTGCTGGCGGGGGAGACCCTCGCCTTTGCCTCGGACGCCGGCATGCCGAGCGTGTCCGATCCCGGCCAGGCGCTGATCGAGGCGGCGCGTGAGGCCGATGTGCCCGTCGAAGTTATTCCTGGGCCCTCTGCTTGCGTCACGGCGCTTGTTTCGTCCGGCATTCCCTGCGAGCATTTTTTCTTCGAGGGCTTTTTGGGCCGAAAGCACGGCGACCGTGTGCGCCGTTTGCAGCGCCTTGCCGTGGTGCCCGGCGCACTCATCTTCTACGAGTCTCCACATCGCATCGTGGCGACGCTCGAGGCCGTGGCGGAGGTCTTTCCCCAGCGTGAGGTTGCCGTCTGCCGCGAGCTCACCAAGCTGCACGAGGAGGTCTTGCGCGGGCCCGCTGACCAGCTTGCCGAGGAGCTGCGTGCTCGCGGCGAGGTAAGGGGCGAGATTGCGCTGGTCATCGCGCCGCCGAGCGAGGATGAGGAGGCCGGTATCGTGCCGGTTGGCGCCGCGGCAGCGGATCCCGACGAGGCCCTGCGCGAGGATATCCGCGCCGCGCTCGAGGAGGGGGAGCCCGCGTCTGCGGTGGCCAAGCGCCTGTCTCAGAAGTATTCGCGCCGCAAGCGCGATGTCTATGCCATAGTGCTCGATATGCAATAGATGGAGGATATCCAGCCCTTGCGCTAGAATCATCCTCTGTATGCAACGTTTTTCTGGAGGACAAACCCCATGGATCAAAGCAAGCCTTCGTTCTTTATCACGACGCCCATCTACTACGTCAACGCCGATCCGCACCTGGGCACGGCTTATTCCACCATCATCGCCGACGTTCAGGCTCGCTATCGCCGTTCCGCCGGCTATAACGTCAAGTTCCTGACCGGCATGGACGAGCATGGCGAGAAGGTCGCCGAGGCCGCAGCCAAGCATGGCATGACGCCGCAGGAGTGGACCGACAGCCAGGCTCCGCACTTCAAGGAGCTTTGGAGCAAGCTCGAGATCTCCAACGACGACTTCATCCGCACCACCGAGCCGCGCCAGCATCATGCCGTGCAGTACCTGTGGGAGCGCATGAAGGAGTCCGGCTATCTGTATAAGGGCAGCTACGACGGTTGGTATTGCGTGCCTGACGAGACCTACTTCACCGATACGCAGGTCCAGAAGGGCGACGAGGAGTACGGCAGCGTTGGCCAGCACCTGTGCCCCGACTGCCACCGTCCGCTTGAGCGCGTGCAGGAGGAGTCCTACTTCTTTAAGCTTTCCGCCTTCCAGGACAAGCTTCTCAAGCTCTATGACGAGCACCCCGACTTTGTCGAGCCTGCGTTCCGTATGAACGAGGTACGCAGCTTTGTCGAGGGCGGCCTTAACGACCTTTCCGTGAGCCGTACGAGCTTTGACTGGGGCATTCAGGTCCCGTTTGACGAGGGTCACGTGACCTACGTGTGGTTCGATGCGTTGCTCAACTATATGACGGCCGTCGGCTACGGTGTCGACACCGACGAGGCCCGTGCCGAGCTGGCCTATCGCTGGCCCGCGCAGTTCCACATCGTGGGTAAGGACATCATCCGCTTCCACTGCGTCATTTGGCCCGCGATGCTCATGGCCATCGGCGAGGCCCTGCCCGAGCACGTCTTTGCCCACGGCTTCCTGACCGTGCGCAATGCCGAGACCGGTAAGGCCGAGAAGATGTCCAAGAGCCGCGGCAACGCCATCGCTCCGCAGGACGTTATCGACATGCTGGGCGTCGAGGGCTATCGCTATTACTTTATGACCGACGTGGTCCCCGGCACCGACGGCGCCATCAGCTTCGATCGCATGGAGCAGGTCTACAACGCCGATCTGGCCAACAGCTGGGGCAACCTCATTTCGCGCTCGCTCAACATGAGCGCAAAGTACTTTGACGGCTGCGCCCCGGCTAAACCGGCGTCTGCCGACGCGTTCGATAACCCGCTGGCAAAGATTGCCGACGGTTTGGTCGAGCGCTACATGGCCAAGATGGACATGCTCGATTACGGCGGAGCCAAGGATGAGGTCATGGAGCTCATCCATGCCGCCAACCACTACATCGAGGACTCCGAGCCCTGGGCGCTTGCCAAGGACGAGGCCAAGGCTGACGAGCTGGCATTTGTGATTTACAACCTGCTCGAGGCCATCCGCATCGCCGCTCACCTGCTGATGCCGCTCATGCCTCAGACCTCTGCTGAGGCCCTGCGCCGCCTGTCCTGTGAGGGCGAGGCCGCGAGCGACGACCTCAAGGGCATTTGCACTTGGGGCCTGCTTGCTGGTGGTCAGCCCGTCGAGAAGGGCGATCCGCTGTTCCCGCGTCTGGCGTAGAGACCGCGCGAGCGCCATATCGGCAATTTGCTGTTTAGCTGTAAGGGCATGGCCGCCACGGTCCATGCCCTTTTGTTTCAAGACGCCGCCATCATGCTAAGGAGGCAACCATGACAACTTCGCCTTTGGCAAACCCCACGGCCACCAGGGAGCTGCTGGAGGAGTTTGGCCTTGCGACCAAGCATCGCCTGGGCCAGAACTTTCTAATCGACAATCATGTGATCGAGCGTATCTGCGAGCTTGCCGAGCTTGCAGGTGACGAGCGCGTACTCGAGGTGGGTCCGGGTTGTGGAACGTTGACACTTGCGTTACTGCAGGAAGCGGCGTGCGTTACGTCCATTGAGGCCGATCCCGAGCTTGAGCCGGTGCTCGATGCCCACGCCGCCGACTATGCCAACTTCCGCTTTATCATGGGCGATGCGCTCAAGGTGACGCCGGAGCAGATTGAGCAGGCCGCCGGTGGTGAGCCGACGGTATTTGTCGCGAATCTGCCCTATAACGTGGCGGCGACGATCATTCTTCAGTTCTTCCAGACGATGCCCGCGCTTAAGCGCGCTGTCGTCATGGTGCAAAAGGAGGTTGCCGATCGCATTGCCGCAGTGCCGGGCAACAAGACCTATGGCGGCTATGCGGCAAAGCTCGGCCTGTATGCGCAGGTGACGGGTCGCTTTGAGGTGCCGCCGCGTTGCTTTATGCCGGCGCCGCACGTGGACTCGGCCGTCGTGCGTATCGACCGTGTTGACGGTGTGGTGCCCGAAGAACTCGATCGCGAATTTGTGGCCCGCGTGATTGACGCTGCATTTGCTCAGCGTCGCAAGACCATCCGCAATTCCATGAGCGCCAACGGTTTTGCCAAGGACGTGCTCGATGCCGCCTTTGAGGCTTGCGGTATCGCACCCACCACGCGCGCCGAGACGCTTGATGTTGCCGACTTTGTCCGTCTGGCCCAGGAGCTCATCCATGATGCCTAATGCCGAACGCGTGACGTTTACCAAGAAAAAGAAGACGGTTGCTTGTCCCGTGCCCTTGGCACCGCTTGCTGACACGCATGCGCATCTGCTTTCGTTTTGGGGCAAAGAAGTGCCCGAGACACTCGTGCGCGCCAAAGCCGCGGGCATCGACCTGTTGGTGACGGTCTTCGATCCCATTGCCGATAAGCGCAGCGTGACGGACTATAGCGACTGGCTGACGCGCGAGATTCTGCCGATGCAGGATATCCCGCAGATCAAGTATCTTGCCGGCGTGCATCCGTATGGCGCGCCGGACTATACCGACGACGTTCACGCACAGGTCGTTGCTGCGCTTGATGACCCTTTGTGCGCCGGTATTGGCGAAATCGGTCTGGACTACCACATGGACTATGACGACGATATCGCGCCGGCACCCCATAACGTGCAGATTGACTGCATGGCGCGCCAGCTCGAGCTTGCCGTGCGTCGTAACGTGCCGGTGGAGCTGCATCTGCGTCACGAGGACATGGACCAGGAGCGTACCTCGCACGTGGACGCCTACAACGTGCTGCGCGAGGTGGGTGTGCCTCAGGCCGGTTGCGTGCTGCACTGCTTTGGCGAGGACCGCGCCACGATGGAGCGCTTTGTGGAGCTGGGCTGCTATATCGCCTATGGTGGTGCGGCCACCTTTAAGCGCAACGACGACGTGCGCGAGGCATTTGCGGCGACCCCGCTCGACCGCATTTTGTTCGAGACGGATTGCCCGTATATGGCGCCGGAGCCCATTCGCGGTCTTGAATGCGAGCCAGCAATGATCTCCATTACGGCAAACGCGCTGGTTAACGACCGTGTCGATCGCACTGGTGAGGACGCCGAAACAATCGCGCATGCCGCTTGGGAAAATGCCTGCAAACTTTTTCAAAAATAGTTCTTGCGTTCGCGGTGGCGCTCCGTTATTCTAATTCCTGCACGCGGGCGTGGCGGAATTGGCAGACGCGTACGGTTCAGGTCCGTATGGGGGCAACCCCATGAAGGTTCAAGTCCTTTCGCCCGCACCATTGATTGAAAGAGCTCCCAGCAATGGGAGCTTTTTTGTTATGGGCCCGTCGCAGGGACTTGAACCTGTGAAGGAGCGAGCGTAAAGAAAACGCGGAGCGTTTTTAGCGAGCTGGCGAGGACGCCGGCAGGCGGCCGATGCCGGTGCGGATCCGCGAAGCGGATACGCGGACGTCCTTTCGCCCGCACCATGGATTGAAAGAGCTCCCAGCAATGGGAGCTTTTTTGTTATGCACGATCTCCTTGGACGGGTATCCTAATGCCAACGTGTGCCTATCAGAGGAGAGACCATGCTGTTTTCCGGTATCATCGCCGCCCTTACCAGCCTTTTGATTCCCATCATCATCCTGTTGTTGCTGCTCCCCAACGCCTGCTACGTCGTTGAGCAGCAGCACGCTGTGATCATCGAGCGCTTGGGTAAGTTCAACCGTATCGTCAACGCGGGCTTCCACGTGAAGGTGCCCGTGATTGACCGCAAGGCCGCCACGGTGAGTCTGCGCACCATGAAAAATGGTTTTGGCATCGACGTTAAGACCCAGGACAACGTGACCATTGGCCTTGAGGTCTCCGCTCAGTACCACGTGAGCTATGACATGGGCGCCGGCCCGGCAGATTCGGGCATCTACAAGAGCTACTATATGCTGCAGGAGCCCGTCGACCAGATGCGCGACTTCATCACCGACGCCCTGCGCTCCTCCATCCCCGTCTACACACTCGATGAGGTCTTTGCCAAGAAGGATGACATCGCCAAGGATGTCAACGCTACCGTTTCCGAGCAGATGGCCGCCTACGGCTTCACCCTCGTGTCGACGCTCATCACCAAAATCGCACTGCCGACCGAGGTTGAGAACTCCATGAACGACATCAACGCTGCCCAGCGCAAGCGCGCTGCTGCGCAGGAGCTCGCCGAGGCCGACCGCATCAAGCGCGTCACCGAGGCGACCGCCGAGGCCGAGGCTATGGAAAAGGCGGGCGAGGGCATCGCCAACCAGCGCAAGGCCATCGCGCTGGGTATCAAAGATTCGCTCGAGATCATCCAGGAGACGGGTGTCGGCAATGACGAGGCCAACCAACTGTTCATGTTTACGCAGTGGTCCGAGATGATGACGGAGTTCGCTCGCACGGGTAAAACCTCGACGGTCGTGCTGCCGAGCGACTTTTCGCAGTCGGCCTCGATGTTCGAGCAGATGCTGGCCGCCGGCAAAGTTCAAAACGATTCGAAGGAGTAGACGCGCGTGAAATACACCGTCGTTTGCGTCGGTAAGCTCAAGGAGCGCTTTTGGAAGGACGCGTGCGCTGAGTACACCAAGCGCCTAGGTGCCTATGCCAAGGTGGATATGCGCGAGGTGGCCGATATCGACCCGGCCAAGGCGGGCGGTGTGGATGCCGCGCGCGACAAGGAGGGGGCGGCGATTCTTGCCGCCTTGCCATCTCGAGCGCATGTGATCCTGCTGGCTATCGAGGGCAAGGAGCGCTCGAGCGAGGAGTTTTCGGCGAGGCTCGACGATCTTATGCTGCGAGGCAGCAGCGACATTGCCTTTGTAATCGGCGGTTCGGACGGCGTGAGTGATGACGTGCGCGCACGAGCCGACGAGATGCTCAGCTTTGGACGCATTACCTTGCCGCATAACCTGGCGCGTGTGGTGCTGCTGGAGCAGATTTACCGTGCCTGCAAGATCAGCCGTGGCGAGCCGTATCACAAATAGGTCGGCAATACGAAACAATGGCGTGGGACAATACCTTTCGCTTTGAGGAATGTGTCTGAAAGGACTATGCGATATGAAGATTGGATTTGTCGGTTTTGGCAATATGGCGAGCGCTATGGCCGATGGCTGGATCGCTGCCGGTGTAGCTGCGAGCGACATGTGCGCCTGCGCGGGTCGCTACGACGCACTGGTTGAGCGCTGTGAGGCGCGCGGGATGGCCGCTTGCCACGATGCCGCCGAGGTTGTCGCCGCATCCGATATCGTGGTCGCTGCGGTCAAGCCGTACATGATCGAGAAGGTATTCGCCCCGCTCAAGGATGCTCTTGCCAAAAAGGTCGTTCTGTCGGTTGCCTGGACCTGGGACAGTGCCAAGTGGGAGCAGGTCCTGCCGGGCGTCGCGCATATCTCGACGGTGCCCAACACGCCGGTTTCGGTGGGCGAGGGCGTCATCGCTTGCGAGAAGGCTTCGACGCTTAACGACGAGCAGCGTGCTGTGGTGCTCGACCTGCTCGGTAAGCTTGGCGCTGTCGTCGAGCTCGACACAAGCCTGCTGTTTGTGGGCGGCACGGTGGGTGGTTGCGCTCCGGCGTTTGTCGCCATGGCAATCGAGGCCCTGGGCGATGCGGCGGTCAAGCACGGTATCCCGCGTGCGGATGCTTATCGCATTGTGAGCCAGATGGTGCTGGGTACGGCAAAGCTGCAGCTTGCAACTGGCCAGCATCCTGCGGCGATGAAGGATGCCGTATGCTCGCCCGGTGGTGCCACCATCAAGGGCGTCGTTGCGCTCGAGGACGCCGGCATGCGCAGCGCCCTGGTCAAGGCAATCGACGCAACCCTCCAGTAAAACCGACCAAAAAAGGGACAGGTTTATGTTGGCAGGTTTTTCCTGCGGTTTTGTCCTTTTAGCGAAAAGTGCCCCGCAACTGGCTCAATTCCAGTTGCGGGGCACTTGCGTTTGCCCAGATAAAACCGACCAAAATAAACCTGTCCCTTTTTGGCAGGTTAGTCCCAGAAGCTGTCTTCTTCGTCCTCGGACTTGGGGCCGCGGTCGACATACATCTTATGGGTGCGCTTCTCCATTACAAAGGCAATAATCGCAAACAGCAGGATGCCGCCGGCGAAAAGGATGGCAAAACCGGTGCGGGTGCCAAACAAAAAGGAAAAAACTGCGTCCATTGGGTGCCTTCTTGCGTAGTTGAGTTGGGTCGTAAACGCTCATAAGTATATACTTGCCCATACATGTACAAGGTTGCAACCTAAATGGAATGTATATCGCCGGAGGATCTAATGCTTGATATCAAGTTTGTTCGCGAGAACCCCGATGCCATCGATGTCGCCATGGCTAACCGCCAGACGTCTTGGGATCGCGAGAAGTTCTTTGAGCTCGACGACGAGCGTCGTGCCGTCATCACCGAGGTCGAGGAACTTCAAGCCACGCGCAATGCCGAGTCCAAGAAGATCGGCGCCCTGATGAAGGAGGGCAAGAAGGACGAGGCCGAGGCCGCCAAAGAGGCCGTGCGCGCCGTCAACGAGAAGATTGACGGTCTGGCCGAGCGCCGCACCGCCCTCGAGCAGGAGCAGTACGACTTCATGGCTCACCTGCCCAACATTCCTTGCGAGGCCACGCCGTACGGCAAGGACGAGGACGAGAACATCGAGCGCCGTCGTTGGGGCACCCCGCGCGAGTTCGACTTCGACTTTAAGCCGCACTGGGATCTGGGCATCGACCTCGACATCCTTGACTTCGAGCGCGGCAACAAGCTCTCCGGCAGCCGCTTCACCGTTCTCGGTGGCGCCGGCGCCCGTCTTGAGCGCGCCCTCATCAACTTCTTCCTCGATACGCACACCAGCCGTGGTTTTAAGGAGTGGTGGCCGCCCATCGTCGTCAAGCGTCAGACCATGTTCGGCACGGGCCAGCTGCCCAAGTTCGAGGACGACGCCTATCACGTCTCGGGCGACAACTTCCTGATCCCCACCGCCGAGGTCGTGCTCACCAACCTGCACGCCGGTGAGGTCCTCGACGCCGATACCCTGCCGCGCCGCTACACCGCCTTCACCCCCTGCTTCCGCGAGGAGGCCGGCTCCGCTGGTCGCGATACCCGCGGCATCATTCGCCAGCACGAGTTCGACAAGGTCGAGATGGTCAAGTTTGCCAAGCCGGAGGAGTCCGACAAGGAGCTCGAGAGCATGACCGCCGAGGCCGAGTTCCTGCTGCAGCAGCTGGGTCTTCCGTATCGCGTGATTAGCCTGTGCACCGGCGACCTGGGCTTCTCTGCCCGTCAGACCTACGACGTCGAGGTCTGGCTGCCGAGCTACAACGCCTACAAGGAGATCAGCTCCTGCTCCAACTGCGGTGACTTCCAGGCCCGTCGCGCCAACATCAAGTATCGCGACCCCGAGAACTTCAAGGGTTCGCGCTATCTGCACACCCTCAACGGTTCCGGTCTGCCGGCTGGCCGTACCATGGCAGCCATTCTGGAGAACTACCAGAACGCTGACGGCACCATCACGATCCCCGAGGTTCTGCGTCCCTACATGGGCGGCCTCGAGAAGATCGAGCCGGTCGCGTAGATTGGCTGCATAAGCGATTTGCTAGGGCACTCCTTTTTGGGGTGCCCTTTTTGTGTGCGGCCATACCATGCTGTGCGGACAGCTCAATAGAAAACACACGAACAACTGTTCTGTATACAGCCATCTACCTGCTATGCTTTTGCTAAATAAGAGCGAGAGAAAGGGGACGCGATGGAGCTGTTTGATGATCGGGTGGTTTTGTTTGAGAGCGACGAGGGCGGGGAGTACCTGCTTGTGACGTGTGAGCCGTCTGGCATGGGTGGCCTGGTGGTTCGACAGACGAGCGAGGGTCCGTTGACCCAATGGTGCTACGAGGAGTCGCCGCATGTGGTTGAGACGTTTGTGGCGCACGAGGGGCTTGTGGCCCTGGAGCATTTCTATGGGGTCCGGACATCTAACCAGGTTGCTCGCATGTTGAGTATCTCGTTTGCCGATTATGATTGTGCCCAGCGGGTGAGATCGCTCCTGAGGGAACTTGATGCTAAGTTTGACGTGATCGAAAAGCCAATCGATCGTACGGGGAACGACGGTATATGCGGAGCAGCATGACAAAACTGCGTTCCACAAAAAAGTTTGAGATTGTGCTTGACTCCAATAAGCTAAAGTGGTTTTATATGTTTTGCGCTGCGGCGTTACCTCAGCTGGATAGAGGGTCTGACTACGAATCAGAACGTCATAGGTTCGAATCCTATACGCCGCACCAATTGAAATTGAAAGCCTCCGGCAACGGGGGCTTTTCTTTTACGCCGGCACTGCATGGATTCGAACCACGGTCGAGGCACGAACAACTTAATTATCACTCCGTAAAATTTTTTCTAATTGTCGCTTGACCCATCGGGGGCTCGCGTGCATAATAATCCGTGCGTTGCGGCGTTACCTCAGCTGGATAGAGGGTCTGACTACGAATCAGAACGTCATAGGTTCGAATCCTATACGCCGCACCAATCGAACTTGAAGCCTCCGTGCAACGGGGGCTTTTCTTATATCGCGATGCGTCGAAGATCGCGCCAAGCCCTCCAAATGATTAAAAATCAAATTCGATAACTTTTTTTGAAAAAATGCTTGACCATTATTCAGTCTCTGTGCATAATAATCAACAAGTCGCGGCGTTACCTCAGCTGGATAGAGGGTCTGACTACGAATCAGAACGTCATAGGTTCGAATCCTATACGCCGCACCAACTGAACTTTAAAGCTTCCGGTAACGGAGGCTTTTCTTTTACGTAAACACCGCATTGATTCGAACCTCGGTCGAGGCGCGGGCGTAAAGAAAACGCGGAGCGTTTTTAGCCCGCGGGCGAGCGCGCCGGCAGGCGGGCGAAGCCGGTGCGGATCCGCGCAGCGGATGCGCGGAATCCTATACGCCGCACCATTTGAGATTAAAGCTCCCGGCAACGGGGGCTTTTCTTTTGCGCCAGCTTGAGTGCTTTCGTCCAAAGGGACGATTTCCTGTCGACTCGTGTAAGATTCCGAGTAGATGTCGCGACTTATTCGCGACCACTCCTTCTTCAAGCGACCGATCAGGGTGATATTCCGTGGCAGAGCGTCCGACATACAAGCTCAGGTTTCTCGATCCCAAGAAGCGCTTTCCGGCGATGCCCGAGCAGCCTGCGGGACGCTCATATGGCGTGGTCTGGAAACTCTTTGGCGAGGATCAGCATGAATCTTGTTATGTCGTCGAATTCGTTGGCAAAAGCCATGTGTCGCTTTTGGGCTACGTAAGCGTTTCGGGTGAGGTGTACAAGGTGGACCGCCCCGTCAGCGAGGCTCCGCTGCCCAACGATCCCGACATGGAACTGGTCCTTGACGAGTCGGACTCCGGTATTGGTGAGATTATGGTGAGGGGAGCAAACGGCACGATGCGCGCGTGCGCGCGAACCGTCGGCTCTCCCGAAGGTCTCATGCGCGAACAGTCCGATCACGAGACATGGAATTCGACCCGCTCCCTTCCTTACGGTGAGTTCATGGCATCGATGTTCCTGCGTTACGTGATATTCGCTGACTCCGAAAATACCATTGCGAGCACGGCGGACGCCGACGGACTCGACGAGGGTATGCAAAACGTTGTCGACAAGATCAAGCTCGTAAAGTTGCCCGAGCCGGTCGAGGTGTTTTTGGGCTTTAACGCGACACCGCTACCTGACGCTATCGAGACGCTGCTCTACCGCGTTGACCATGCCGAGAATCCGAGCGGTATCGAGCGCTATGCCGCCGCCCTTATGAGTGAAATTGACTTGCCTCGCTTGCGCACCATCGCCGCTAAGTCCGAGATGAGCCTGGCTCGCATCGATCGCTCAAAGCTTTTCTATCTCAATTTTGATCGCAGCCTGCTGGACCAGGACGAGATTGACATGCTGCTTGCCATCGAGTGCCGTCTTAACCGTCTCTCCGGCATCCTTGAGCACATCGGGGCCGGATTGGTCCCTGCGGCATCCTCGCCGAGCCTTGAGGGCTGCGCGCTCTTTGATGCGTGGCATATCGCCAAGACGACCAACGATGTTCCCCGACTGCTCGATACGGCCTCGAGCGATAACCCGTGGGGCAATCCGGGTACGGCGGCTTGCCAGCCGGGCGGTGAGTGGGATGTGCGTACCCGCTTCGCGCGTATTGTCGAGGCACTTAACGTGGTCACGCGGCTCGACTATACCTATCGGGCAAACGTTGCCGAGGGGATCATGCTCGTTCGGTTTGGGCAGTCTGTCGTTGATGCTATGCCACAACGTGAATACGACGCTCAAGATGACGCCTGGCGCGAGTTGGACGAGGACGCGCGCACGATCTGGGCCGCGGAGCACGATGCGCGCGTGGCACTCACGCTTGCAGCAGCGTGTTTTGCCGCGGGCACCTGCATCACGCGCTGCTATGTGCAGATTGCTGCTCCCGACAGTGGGCAGGGCGAGCGCGTTGTCGCAACATATTTCTTTGGGCGCGCGGCCTATCTGGCCGATTGCGTGTCTGTCGCCAAGGATCTTGAGAGCATGGACATGGACGATATGCCGTGCAAGCGTGTGCTTGAGGCGTATGAGTCAACCGCTCCGGAGACGATTGAGCCTGCGGAGGTTCATGCTCGTCCGCGTGATGACCATCGCACGCTGCCGCCGGCGCTGCGCGATCTGCTGCTTGCCGATACGGCTGATGAGTTGGAGGTCATGGAAGAGGACGACGACCCATACGTGGCCCGTGTTGTTGAATTGCGCGAGCAGGCAAAAGTCGACCGTACAGGTGCCTTTGAAGGCTTTTCCCGTCTTGTCGAGGAGTTAGAGGCTAAGTGCGCCGTCGCCGAGCTTTTGGCGGCAGGTCCGGTTCAAACGCAGTTTTGCGATAACCAGCTGGTGCGCATGGTGCTACCGGTGTTGGAAGAAGACCGCTCTGTGCGAATCCTTCGTGCGCCCGATGCGCTGTACTTTGCCCAGCACGAGATCTGCAGCTTTTACGCCGAGCAAGAGGACTTTGAACGAGCGCTGCCCGAGGTGCGCCATCTTTACGATCTGGCGCGCTCGTCCATGCAATCGCACTTTGCGCTCATCAACGTGCTTGCGCGTCTGGAGCGCTTTGACGAGATTATCGAGGTGGCGCGCCACGGCCTACGTATTGCCAGCGATCGTTCTGCAATCGGCTACCTGTTCTATCGCTTGGCGTTTGCCTATTGGAATTGCGATCAGCTCGACCTGGCGCTGGCTTGTTACCGTCTGGTGCCGCGCGGCGAGGAGTCGGGCAGCAGCGCGCTGGAAGAAATGCAGGGCCTTATGAACGAGATGGGTGTCAGCGAGCCTCCGACGTTCGAGGAAGCGGTCGAGACCATCCGCAGGGCTGGACTCGAATTGCCGCCAGTGTCCGCCGTGACGAATCAGCTGGCAGATGCCGCTGTGCAACTGGTCGACAACGGTTTCTTTTTCCTGGCGCGCGGTTGTATCTTCCAAATGTGGCGCACCATGGGCAACGACGAGCTCGGCTCCCTCAACCGCTCGCTGGGGTAGGCGAAGCTTTCAAGAAGGAAAGGCTGCTAGGCAATTAGAAAATTTCCTCTTGCCCATCCTTGGCTGTTTGGTTACTATAGAACGGCTGTTACGGAGAGCTGACCGAGAGGCCGAAGGTGCTCGCCTGCTAAGCGAGTATGCCCCAAAAGGGCATCTGGGGTTCGAATCCCCAGCTCTCCGCCAGTATGACTTGAAAGAAGGGTCCCATTTGGGGCCCTTTTTTGTGCGGAGAAAGGAGGCTGGGGATTCGAACCCGAGAGGGCACGGGCGTTAAGCAAACGCGAAAGCGTTTGTAGCCCGTGGGCGAAAAGCCGCCAGGCTTTGAAGCCGGAGGGCATGCGCAGCATGCCCGGACATCCCCAGCTCTCCGCCAGTATGAACTTGAAGAAGGGTCCCATTTGGGGCCCTTTTTATTATCAAGAATGGCGGCTGGGGATTCGAACCTCAAAAAAGGAGGCATCCTTTCGGACGCCTCCTTTCAGTGGACTTATTATTCTTGCGCCCTACACCTCGGGCGCCTTGGCGACGGTCTCGCTTTCTGCCGTGAGTGGGCGGTTGTCGATGCGACGGCCCAAGCGATCGAGCTTCACGAGTAGCCATTCAATGGGATTCGGCCCTGCGCCTTCCTCGTCGGCAACTAGGTCCATGACGGCGATCTTGGTGCCGTCCTGCTTGAGCGTGACGCTGCCCACCTTGTCGCCCACATGCACCGTGCCCGAAAGATCGTCGTAGCTAACCTTTTCGGTCACTTCGCCGGCAAGGGAAAACACGGTCGCTTGCGCCGTGGGATCGGCGAGTGTGGCGTCGATCGTCTTATCCGTCCAGTCGGTTTGACCAATGCGCGCCATAAGCGGGTTGCCGTTGGCGGTCTTTTCCTGCGTGTTGGCGATTGCGACCGTCACCTTGTGACCGTAGTACCAGTTGGCAAGGGTGGCGGTATCGGTAAAGCGCTGGTCGGTGGTGGTGGAGTTCAAAACGACGGTGTAGATCTCGTCGCCGTCGCGGTTGTAGGCGCTCGTGAAGCAGTAGCCCGCGTCGTCGGTGGTGCCGGTCTTGCCGCCAATGTTGCCATCTTGGCCCAGCAAATAGTTATGCGTGTCCATGGAATGCGAATGGTCGGTGCCGTCGGCGCCCGTGACCTCGATCCAGGAATCCTCGCTCGCTACGACCTCGCGGATCGTATCGTTTTTCATGGCCTCCTGCATCATCAGTGCCACGTCATGTGCGGTTGAGTGCATATCGCCAGCCCACTCATCAAAGTCCAGACCATGCGGGTTTTCAAAAAGCGTACCGGTGCAGCCGAGCTTCTTAGCGCGCTCGTTCATGGCCTTCACAAAGGTTGCCTCGGCGTCTTTGGTCTTAGGGTCGATCTTCTTGCCCACATATTCGGCGAGCACGATGGCGGCGTCGTTGCCCGAGGGAATCATCAGGCCGCGCAGTGCCTGCTCCACGGTAAGCTCGTCACCTTCGAGCAAGCCGGCGGTCGAATTACCCACGGTGGCTGCGGCGTTGCTCACCGTGACCTTCTCGTCCATCTTGCAATTCTCGACGGTTAGGATTGCGGTCATGACCTTGGTGATCGAGGCGATTTTGACCTGCTCATCGGCGCCGCGGGCATAGTAGACGGTGCCGTCTTTGCCCATGACGAGGGCATTGGTCGCATCGATATCGGGCAGGTTTTCTGCCGTGATGCCGCGCGCATCGGCGGTTTTGCCGCAGACATTGTCGGTCGTGAGCACTTGGGCGCCGGCGACGGTGGGCACGCCAGCGGCAAGGGCGATAGCGCAGACAAAGCCGGCGGCAAGCTGGGCTGAGCGCTTTGCAAAAGAGGTGAGGGACTTCACAGATTTCGCTTTCGACGGGACGGTCTCTTCTGGAACTAGAGTATATCGTTTACCGGTGTCGGCGATCATCGCGTGCGCGCGTGGCCCACATCCGCGCCCGAACGGGCACAAGGGTGCTTAAGGCCGACTTAATCACCCACGCTTGTTGTGTGTGGCGTGCGCCCCCTCGGGCATAATGGAGCGCGAGAGGAGCACGCATGAACGAGCGCATTTTGGTAGTTGATGACGAAAAGGCCATCGCCGACTTGGTTGGTATCTACCTTACAAAAGAAGGCTTTGACGTACAGGTCGCCTATAGCGGGGCCGATGCTGCCAAGGCAATCTTGGAGCAGGAGTTCGATCTTGCGCTGCTGGATGTCATGCTGCCCGATATCGATGGGCTTGAGTTGCTGCGTACGATCCGTTCCAGCCATACCTATCCCGTGATCATGCTGACGGCGCGCGATGCCCAGCAAGACAAGATCGAGGGCCTTTCGCTTGGCGCGGACGATTACGTGGTTAAGCCGTTCCGCCCGCTGGAGCTCATCGCGCGCGTGCACGCTCAGCTTCGTCGCTACACCAGCTACGGTAGCCGTGCGCAGGCGGCCGAGTCGCCGACCATCCAGCTCGACGGCCTAGAGATCAACCGCGATGCCCGTTCCGTAACGGTGGACGGTGCGCCGGTTCGCCTCACGCCCATCGAGTATTCCATCTTGCTGTATCTGGTCGAGCATCGCGGCAGTGTGGTGGCCGTGGAGGATCTGTTCCGCGCGGTATGGAACGAGGATTTTATGCCCGGCTCCAACAATACGGTGATGGTGCACATTCGCCACCTGCGCGAAAAGATCGGTGACGACGCTCAAAAGCCGCGCTTTATCAAAAACGTCTGGGGCGTCGGCTACATAATCGAATAAGGCCTTTGATGGTGGGGAAGTGGATATGACAAAAGACGATAGGCAGGCATTCGAGGTGCCCGATCGACTCTTTGAATACGTGAGGTCGGTCGTCGACAACCGCGCGCTTGCAACGGTGCTGCTCTTTTTGCTGAGCCTGCTGCTGATTGGCATCGATAGCATCGCTGGAATCTTGGCGGTGCTGCTTGTCGGCTTTTTGCTGATCGATCGATTTGAAGTCGTGCGCCGCTGCGTGGTGATTGGCGGTGCCGCGTGGGCCATGACGTTGGCGATTGGCGCCATGGCGCTCGGCGGCATCGAAGGGCCGGTGCTGTTCGATGCCGTCTTTGTATTCAACATGCTTGGCTTTGTGCTGGCGCTTGCCGTGTGCGTGCTGTTCTTTTGCGGCCGCGCCCTGTACTACCAGGGCTACGAGCAGGGCGAGCAGCATGCCGATTGTGTGCTGGCCGCTCGTATTCAAGATCGCCTGATCGATCACCCCGACACCTGGGATAACATCGACGGCGACTTCCTGGAGGTCGAGGGCGCACTCAACCGTGTGCGTGATCGCGAGCGCAAGGTGCAACAGGCCTTGCGTGACGAGTCTCATCGCAAGGACGATCTGGTCACGTACTTGGCACATGACCTACGCACCCCGCTTGCCAGTGTGGTGGGCTATCTTTCGCTGCTGCAAGAGGCTCCTGAGCTGCCGGTTGAGCAACGTGCGCACTTTACGGGCGTGGCGCTCGACAAGGCGCACCGGCTCGATGCGCTCATCGAAGAGTTCTTCGATATCACGCGCTTTGACTTCCACGATATCGTGCTCACGCGCGGCTATGTTGATCTGGGGTTGCTGCTGGCTCAGGTGGCTGACGAGTTCTATCCCATCCTCAACGAGCAGCATAAGGAAGCCCAAGTTGATATTCGCGAGGACCTGACGGTGCTCGTGGATGGCGACAAGATGGCCCGCGTGTTCAACAACATCATGAAAAACGCCGTCGCCTATAGCTATGAGGGTTCGACTATCACGATTGAGGCCAGGCGCCAAGACGATGGCGGCGTGCGCGTGCGCTTTATCAATCAGGGCGATCCTATCCCTGCGGCTAAGCTCAAGGTGATCTTTGAGAAGTTCTATCGCCTGGATGCGGCGCGTGCGACCAATCGCGGTGGTGCCGGTTTGGGCCTTGCTATTGCCAAGGAGATCATCGCGGCACACGGCGGTACCGTTGCATGTGAATCGACGCCCGAACACACGATATTCACCATCGAGCTGCCCGCCGCATAGCTAGCGTGCCCTTACAAACACTTGACAATGTGCTCACGTGCGTATGAGCCGCGATTCCTACTATCGATACTGCTGAATTGATATCGATATGGAGGTGTGCGGTATGACGGCTGCTGCGGCTGTGGAGCCCACGAAGCTTGAAGAACTCATGGAAGCGCAGGCCGAGGCCGCGCATGAGCGCGAGGTTGGGGATGCGACTCGCCCCACGGCAGAGGATCTTGCCGCCTCGCCGACGCGCATCGACGTCGAGGGCCTCGACCTGTTTTATGGCGACCACCATGCGCTCAAGGACGTGAATATCAAGATCCGCGACAAGCAGATCACCTCGTTCATCGGGCCTTCGGGCTGCGGAAAGTCCACGTTGCTGCGCTGCTTTAACCGCATGAACGACGGCATCAAGGATTGCCGCATCGAGGGCAAGATTGCGCTCGATGGTCAAGATATCCTGGGCGATTGCGACATCTGCCGTTTGCGCCAGCGCGTGGGCATGGTGTTCCAACGCCCCAACCCATTTCCCATGAGCATCTACGACAACGTCGCCTACGGTCCTCGCGGTATGGGTGTGCGCGACCGCGCCGTGCTCGATGAGCTGGTCGAGGACTCCCTGCGTCGCGCTGCCCTGTGGGACGAGGTCAAGGACAAGCTCAAAGAGTCGGGCCTGGGTCTTTCGGGTGGACAGCAGCAGCGCCTGTGCATCGCCCGCGCACTTGCCGTGCAGCCCGACATTCTGCTGATGGACGAGCCGACCTCGGCACTCGACCCTGTGTCGACGTTGGTGGTGGAGCAGCTGGCCTGCGAGCTCAAGGAGACCTGCACGCTGGTGGTCGTGACGCACAACATGCAGCAGGCCGCGCGTATTTCCGATTCGGTTGCGTTCTTTTTGCTGGGTGAGCTGGTGGAGCACGCGCCCACCGCGCAACTCTTTAAGAATCCGTCCGATCCGCGCACCGCGGATTATTTGACGGGGCGTTTTGGCTGACGCTGTCTTTTACAGGTGCCTTTAGGGTTAAGATGCGGTCATATCGGCCGCAAAGGGGTTCAACATGATCTATTACGTCGAGGACGATGACAACATCAGGGATTTGACAGTCTACGCGCTGCGCAAGCAGGGAATCGAGGCCGAGGGCTTTTCGTGTGATGGCGAGTTTAAAGCTGCCGTGGCGCGACGGGTGCCCGATGCTGTGCTGCTCGATATCATGCTGCCCGACACCGATGGCTTGGCGATTATGCGTCGCCTGCGTGCCGATCGCCTGACGGCGACGGTGCCCATCATGATGCTTACCGCCAAGGACACCGAACTCGACAAGGTGATGGCGCTCGATGGCGGTGCCGACGATTACCTGACTAAGCCGTTTTCGCTCATGGAGCTTGCGAGCCGCTGCCGCGCACTGCTGCGTCGCGGCGGCATGGTCAAGCAGGCGAGCGATGTGCTCAGCGTGGGCGACATCGTGCTTTCGCCTAGCCATCGCGAGGTGACCGTTGCCGGCGAGCCGCTTAAGCTCACCCTGCGCGAGTTCGACCTGCTCGAGTACCTCATGCGCAAGCCCGGCGTGGTCTTTACCCGCGAGTCGTTGCTGCAGAGCGTGTGGGGCTGGGACTTCGACGGCGGTTCGCGCACCGTTGACGTGCACGTGCAGACGCTTCGCCAAAAACTGGGCGAGCATGCCAGCGCCATCGAGACCGTGCGCGGCGTGGGTTATCGCCTGGCCGAGCCTTCTGCCGGTGATGGTGCCGAAGGCGACGACACCGCGGCCACCGCATCGGAGGAGTAACCCGTGGTCTTCGCCCCCCAGGGAAAACATACGCTGTCGCACCGCGTTTTTGTGACGATCTTTGTCTGCGCCATGGCGGTTATCGTGGCGTTTACGGTGCTGGGTGCGTTCTTTGTGCAAAACACTTTGGCGGATGCCACGAGTGCCAATCTGGCGCAGGAAACCGAGCTCATTGCTGCCGCCCTCGACGAGCAGCAGGAGCCCATTCCGTTCTTGCGAAGCCTCGATCGCGAGGATCTTCGTATCACGCTGATCAATAAGGACGGATCTGTTGCCTACGACAACGAGGCGTCGCCTTCCACACTGCCCAACCATGGCGATCGCCCCGAGGTCATCGAGGCCTTTGAGAGTGGTTCGGGTTCCGCGGAGCGCGCAAGCTCTACACTCGACGAGATTATGCTGTATCGCGCCGTCACCCTTGATAACGGCCAGGTCGTTCGCTTGGCGCAGGCCCAGCCTGGCGTTGCGGCGATTTTGCTGTCGATGCTGGCGCCGATGCTGCTTATCGCAGCAGCGGGTGCAGTACTCTCGTTTTTTATGGCGCGCCGTGAGTCCCGTGCCATCATCGCGCCGTTGCAAGAGGTGGATTTGGATCACCCACGCCGTAGCTATGAGCACGCCTATGCCGAGATGGTCCCCATGCTTGAGCGCATCGAGTCGCAGCGCCAGGAACTCAAGCGCCAAATGGCGGTGCTAGCGGACAACGACCGTATGCGCCGCGAGTTCACGGCGAATATCACCCATGAGCTCAAGACGCCGCTTACGGCGATTTCGGGCTATGCCGAGCTCATCGCAAATGGCATGGTCGAGGGCGAGGACGACCTGCGCAACTTTGGCGGTCGCATCTATCGTGAGGCGGGCCGCTTGGCAGCGCTTGTCAACGACATCCTTACGCTGTCTAACTTGGACGAGGCCGAACGTGCAACTGAAGGCGAGGCAGTGCCCATTGGGTCCACGGAGCCTATTGAGCTCTCGCGTGCGATCTACGCGGTTGAGCAGCGTCTTGAACAGGTTGCCCGTCAGGCGAATGTGACGATAAGTCATGAGACCAAGCCTGTGGTCATCGAAGGCGTGTCGCGCTTGGTCGACGAGCTCATCTATAATCTGGCAAGCAACGCCATCCGCTACAATCGGCCCGGCGGTACGGTTACGCTGCAGTGCGGCACCAACGACGAAGGCCATCCGTTCCTCGCTGTCGCCGACACGGGAATCGGTATCGCGCCTGAAGAACAGGGCAAGGTATTTGAGCGGTTCTATCGCGTGGACAAGAGTAGGTCCAAGGCACGCGGCGGAACCGGCCTGGGGCTTGCCATTGTCAAGCATGCGGCCCTGTATCATCACGCCACGCTTGATCTGTCGAGCGAGTTGGGCGTGGGAACCACCATTACGGTGACGTTTCCCATACAGCAGGACGAGCCATTCGCATAGCGATACAACACAGATATTGATGTAGACGCCGCATTTGACTTTCGGGTGCGGCGTTGTTGTGCAATTTTACGATTGCTTCCGACATTTTTACAGGAGAGCCTGTTTCTTATGTATAGAGTTTGGTCTCGGTAAAAAGATGCGATAACATACGGACAGTTTTGTCAATCCGAACTGGGGAAATGAAAGGCAAGCTGCATGACCCTTCTCGAACTGTTCCAGCTGCTGAAGAAGCACCTCAAGCTGGTCATCACCCTTCCGGTGGTCTGCGCGATCGCCATGGGCATCGTGTCCTTCGTTGCGATGGACAACACCTATACCGCGACGACGAGCATGTACATTCTCGCCAAGACCGACGATAGCGGTCAGATGAGCTACAACGATCTCTCGGCGAGCCAGATGCTTTCCAACGATATCGCCACGCTGCTGGATAGCGATAGCGTTAAGAGCGGCGCCGCCAAAGAACTGGGTCTCACCGATTTGGATGACTACAAGGTGTCTGTTTCCTCCGAGACCACCACGCGTGTCATTACGCTTTCGGTTACCGGCACCGATGCCAAGGAGACGGCTGAGGTCGCAAAGGCCATTGCCAGCTCGGTGAGTACGGTCGCTCAGAACGTCGGCGCTGCCCAGAGCATCAACGTTATCGACGAGGCTAAGACCCCCGAAGCCCCCAGCGGCCCCAAGCGCACGCTGTATATTGCCGTCGCGTTCCTCGCCGGTATCTTTATCGCAGTTGCCTATGTCGTTTTGGCAGACATGCTCAATACCCGCATCCGCGGTGCCGAAGAGGCAGAAGAGCTCCTGGGTATTCCCGTTGTTGGCCGAATTCCGGCTATGAAAGGTGGTAAATAGGCATGGCTAAGGCAAAGAACACCGATAAGCTCGTTGTGCAGAATGCCGCCAAGACCCTTCTGGCCAACATCCGCTTTGCGAGCGTGGACGACCCCATTCGCACCATCACCGTTACCTCCTCGATTCCCAACGAGGGCAAGTCTACGGTTTCCATTAATCTTGCTCAGGCAATCGCCACGAGCGGCAAGAGTGTCCTGCTGGTCGAGGCTGATATGCGTCGCAGGTCCCTTGCCGATATGCTCGGCGTCCGCTCCCGCGGCGGACTCTATGCAGTCCTGTCCGAGCAGGTTTCTATCGACCAGGCGATTGTCGAGACAGGTCAGAAGAATTTCTACTTCCTCGATGCTGAGCCGCATATTCCCAATCCTGCCGACATCATCGTCTCCCATCGCTTTGCCAAGCTGGTCAAGGCACTGTCTGCTAAGTTCCAGTACGTCATCTTCGATGCTCCTCCGGTCGGCACCTTCATCGATGCTGCCGAGATTGCCAGCCTGACCGACGGCGCGCTGTTCGTGGTGCGCGAGGACTTTACCAAGCGCGAAGAGGCGCTCAACGCTATCGCCCAGCTTAAGAAGTCCGAGAAGGTCAAGCTCATCGGTACCGTCATGAATTACTGTGAGACCGAGACCAGCGAGTACTATTATTCTTACTACACCAAGGACGGTAAGAAGGTTAAGAAGGGCTCCGACGATCAGGGCACTTCCAAAAAGGGCATCTTCACCAACCGAGCAAACGTTTAGTTGATTAAGGCTGACCTATGCGTGACATTCATTGCCATATCTTGCCGGGTGTAGACGACGGCGCCGCCGATCTCGAAGAGAGCTTGGCGATGCTCGAGGCTGCCAAGCGGGCCGGTGTAACCAGAATCGTTTGCACTCCTCACTGCCGTGATCCCTATTTTGATTACGACAAGATGTGGGATGCCTTTGAGCTGCTGCGCGATAACGCTGACGGTTTTCCGCTCCAGATGGGCTTCGAGGTCAACCATCGAAAGCTCGTTGAGCTTGGTATCGATGCCGCGGATCACTTGCATTTCGATGGGACCAACGAGTTTCTGCTCGAGCTTTCGACGCATGCCGATGCGTATGCGTTTAGAGAGTACGAGAACACGATTTACGATTTGCAGTGCCGTGGCTATCAGGTGATCATCGCTCATCCTGAGCGCTATCGTGCGGTTCAAAAGGATGTAAGCGTGGCGGAGCGCCTGGTCGATATGGGCTGCAAGCTGCAGGCTTCGGCGGACTTTATTGCCGGCGGTCGCTTTGGTCGCGAGAAAAAGCCGGCACAGCGCCTGTTCGATCAGAACCTGTACAGCTTCATCGCGAGCGATGCCCATAACGTGGGTCATTACGACTGTCTGGCGAAGGCTCGCGCGAAGTTTAGCGTGCGCGGAGCTCATTTTCGCTAAAATCTGTCCCTAACGTTCGCGTTGAATGAAAGGGCAGCTATGGATATCCAACTTAAGACGGGATGCTTTGATGACGCGGCGTTGGTGCGCCGCGTCGTTTTTATGGACGAGCAGGGCTACGAGAATGAGTTTGACGCTATCGACGAGGATCCGAACTGCATCCATGTGACGCTCTATGTAGACGGTGAGCTTGCCGGTTGCTCGCGCGTGTTTCCCGAAGAACTCGAGCGCGCAGCTGACGCAGAGGCTCCGGTGTCGCCGGCGTGCGACTTGGACGAAGGCGTCGCGGCGGGGGAGACCTACATTATGGGGCGCGTGGCCGTGCTGCCGAGCATGCGCCGTCGCGGTTTGGCGAGCAAGATTGTCGAGGCCAGTGATACGTGCGCGCGTGATGCCGGCGCCAAGCTCATTAAGCTGCACGCGCAGGAATACGTGCTGCCGCTCTATGCCAAGGCGGGTTACACGCAGATTGCCCCGGTGGACTACGAAGACGAGGGCCAGCCCCATGTTTGGATGGCCAAGCGCGTAGATGGCAGATAGGGACGTTCCTTTCCTGCCGGCAGTCGGGGACACTCCTTGGCAATTGGCGCATCAGAGCGTTTGGACATACAGTTTTTCGATTCCGTATGTATATATGCGCGCTAATGGGTTATAAAATCTAAGTCTGGACATAGCAGGTCTGCGATGCGGCTCGGGCAACCGGGCCGTTTTTGCGGACGGGGGTAGCGCGAAAGGACTGCACATGCGTCAATTTAAGACCGAGAGCAAAAAACTGCTCGACCTCATGATCAACTCCATCTACACCAATAAGGAAATCTTCCTGCGCGAGCTTATCTCCAACGCGAGCGACGCCGTCGACAAGCTCAACTTTAAGAGCCTGCAGGACCCGAGTGTCAAGCTCGACCAGGGCGACCTGGCTATTCGCGTCTCTTTTGATAAAGACGCCCGCACCATTACCATCTCGGATAACGGCATTGGCATGACCGCCGAGGAGCTCGAGCGCAATCTGGGCACCATCGCCCATTCCGGCTCCGAGGAGTTTAAGACTGAGAACGCCGAGCAGCAGGGTTCCGATGTCGACATCATCGGTCAGTTTGGCGTGGGCTTCTACTCTGCCTTTATGGTTGCCAGCCACGTAAAGGTTGTCAGCCGCGCCTATGGCGAGGACACCGCCCACGTTTGGGAGTCCGACGGTCTTGAGGGCTACACCATCGAGGATGGCGAGCGTGCTGAGCACGGTACCGATGTCATCCTGACGCTGCGCGAGAACGAGAAGCTCGACGCCGACGGCGAGGCCGAGACCTACGATCGCTTCCTGACCGAGTGGGGCCTCAAGAGCCTGATTCAGCAGTACAGCAACTATGTGCGCTACCCGATTCAGATGATGGTGAGCAAGAGCCGCCAGAAACCCAAGCCCGAGGACGCCGGCGACGACTACAAGCCCGAGTACGAGGACTACCAGGAGCTCGAGACCATCAACTCCATGACGCCGATCTGGAAAAAGCGCAGCTCCGACGTTGAGCAGAAGGATTACAACGAGTTCTACAAGTCCACGTTCCACGACTTTGACGATCCCGCGCGCACTATCAGCTTCCATGCCGAGGGTACGCTTGAGTACGATGCGCTGCTGTTTGTGCCGGGTCGCGCCCCGTTCGATCTGTACAGCAAGGACTACGAGAAGGGCCTGGCGCTCTACAGTTCCAACGTGCTGATTATGGAGAAGTGCGACGACCTGCTGCCCGACTACTACAACTTTGTGCGCGGTGTCGTGGACTCTGCCGACGTGACGCTCAACATCTCGCGTGAGACGCTGCAACAGAACCGTCAGCTCAAGGCCATTGCCAAGCGTGTCGAAAAGAAGATCACTGCCGATCTTGAGGACATGCGCGACAACGACCGCGAGGCATACGAGAAGTTCTTTGAGAACTTTGGTCGCGGTCTGAAGTACGGCATCTACTCGAGCTACGGTATGAAGGCCGACGAGCTCGCCGACCTGCTGCTGTTCTGGTCTGCCAAGGAGCAGAAGATGATCACCCTGGCCGAGTATGCCAAGGGCATGCCCGAGGATCAGAAGGCCATCTACTACGCCGCCGGCGACTCGCGTGAGCGCTTGGCCAAGATGCCCGTGGTAAAGGGCGTGCTCGAGCGCGGCTATGACGTGCTGTTGCTGACGCAGGATGTGGATGAGTTCACGTTCCAGGCTATGCGTGAGTACGTTGCCGCCGATATGCCTAAGATCTACGAGGACGACGCCGCCCGCGAGGCTGCCGAGAAGGCCGTTGCCGACGGTGCCGAGCCCGAGGTCGAGGATCGTCATCTGGAGCTCAAGAACGTTGCGACCGGCGATCTTGACCTGGCGACCGAGGACGAGAAGAAGGAGGCCGAGGACGCCACCAAGGAGAACGAGGACCTCTTTAGCGCTATGAAGGAGGCGCTCGGTGACAAGGTCGAGAAAGTTGCCGTCTCCGCGCGCCTGACCGATGCCCCCGCTTGCATCACCACCGAGGGCCCGCTTTCGCTTGAGATGGAGAAGGTGCTCCAGAAGGGACCCGAGGGCGCGCCCGACGGCATGCCCAAGAGCCAGCGCGTGCTCGAGCTCAACGCCAAGCACCCGGTCTTCGACAAGCTTGTCGCTGCCCAGAAGGCAGGCGACGCCGACAAGATCAAGCAGTACTCCGGTCTGCTCTATGACCAGGCTCTGCTGGTCGAGGGCATTCTCCCCGAGGACCCCGTTGCCTTCGCGGCGGCTGTCTGCAACCTGATGTAGTTCGGGGATACGGCACCGTAACTAGATTAGAACGAGAGTGGATAATCTCCCACTTTTGGCTCGAATGCGGGCTTGAAGTGGGAGATTTTCCACTCTCGTTTCCTTTTGAATGATCCCTTGGGGACGGAGGAAAGCGGATCACCAGATCAGGCCGACCCCCTCGGTGATCCGTTTTCCTCCGTCCCCAAGGGATCAATTATTTGTCGGGGTTGTGGTTTTGCGACCTGCTGAAATTAAAGATACTGTACAACTGTACGCTAACTCATCTTCGTAGTATATTGCTACCCGCAAAACTCGATACCATTGTGCGCCGAGACGCTAAAGCGCCTACGTACAATGGTTGTCGATAGTACGATTTGATTCAACGACAGGATGGATGGTCCAAGCGTGAGTCTCGGCAGCAAACTATCCGATGCAAAGGTCTCCTTTGCGATATTTAAGCGCGACATTAAGCGACTGCTTGTGAACCCCGTCGCCCTGGTGGTTACCCTCGGCGTGTGCGTTATTCCCTCGCTGTATGCCTGGTACAACATCGTGGCCAACTGGGATCCGTACGGAAACACCCAGGGTATCAAGATTGCCATCGCCAACAACGATCAGGGCACCCAAAACGAACTGGTGGGTGAGCTCAACGCGGGCGACAAGGTTGTCGATCAGCTCAAGGAGAACGATCAGTTGGGCTGGACCTTCGTCGATTCGGCGGCCGATGCCAAGGAGGGCGTCGAGAGCGGTGAGTACTATGCGGCCATCGTAATCCCCAAGAACTTCTCGGACAATCTGGTTTCGATGCTCGACGGCAACTACCATCAGCCCAAGCTTACGTACTACGTCAATGAGAAGAAGAGCGCCATTGCGCCCAAGGTTACCGACACCGGTGCAAGCACCATCGAGGAGCAGATCAACTCGGAATTTGTCTCCACGGTGGGCGAAACCGTTGCCAGTATTGCCAAAGATGCCGGAGTCGATTTAAAGGACAAGGCAGCCCAGACTCAGGATTCGTTGGCCGGTTCGGTATCAGAGGCTTCCGACACGTTGGGCGAAGTGCGCGATTCGATTGGCGACATGAATGCCGCCATCGATAAGACGAGCGGTGCTATCGCCTCGGCCGATGCGGCGCTTGCCGGCCTGCAGGGTCAGACGCCGTCGCTGACGCAGGCGATTTCCCAGGGCAACGACCTACTGGGAGAGGCTCGCACCACGGCGGGTAACTCCATCACTTCGCTCTCCAAGGCGCTCTCGGAAGGCAGCGTAGCGCTCACCAAGACGTCGGCCTCGGCGAATGCTGCCATCGGCAAGCTGACGGGTACGGTCACATCTACGACCACCCGCATCGACAACTCGCTCGAGTCTCTCCAGGCAACGATTGATCACAACACCGCAGTTATCGAGCGCCTGCAAATTCTTGCCAACGATACATCGACGGGCTCCGAGGACGTTGATGCGCTCATCGCGTCGACCATTAATGCGCTTCGTGAACAGAACCAAAAGCTTCAGAGCATCAAGGACGGTCTGTCTGCGCAGTCGAGCGCCATGGCGAATGACGCCGCGGCTATCTCGGGTGCCAGCGATGCTATCAATAACGCAATTCAGACCGGTGCGACCAACCTTGGCCAGGCCCAGACGAATCTGGGTCAAAACGCGCTGCCGAAGGCCTCGAGCGCGCTTGATTCATTTTCCGCCGTCTCGGGTGATCTGACGGGAATCGTATCTGGCCTTACGCCCACGATTGCAAGCGCGCGCGGTACGCTTTCGCAGCTTAACGCTACACTCGGCCAGGCCAAGACCACGCTGTCCCAGACCGATTCCTCGCTTGCCAAGGTCCAGGACAAGCTCGCAACCGCCGCCAACGACATCGCGGCCCTGCAGACTTCCGAGTCCATGGGCGAGCTGGCTGATCTGGTGGGCGTCGACGTCAATGACGTCGCAGATTTCATGGCATCTCCGGTTGAGCTCAAGTCCAAGTCGATCTATCCGGTCAAGAGCTTCGGCTCGGGCATTGCTCCTTTCTACACCAACCTGGCGCTGTGGGTGGGCGGCTATGTGCTCATCGCCATCTACAAGCTCGAGGTCGACCGTGAGGGCGTTGGCAGCTTTACGGCGCGCCAAGGCTACTTTGGCCGCTGGTTGCTCCTGGTGATCCTGGGTGCGTTGCAGGCCATCATCGTTACGGTGGGTGATCTGGTCATTGGCGTACAGTGTGTTAACCCGCTGCTGTTCGTGTTGGGCGGCATCGCCATCTCGTTCACCTACGTCAATATCATCTATGCGCTGTCCACCACGTTTAAGCATATCGGTAAGGCAATCGGTGTCATTCTCGTCATCGTGCAGATTCCGGGTTCGTCGGGCATGTATCCCATCGAGATGATGCCCGGCTTCTTCCAGTGGCTGCACCCGCTGCTGCCCTTTACCTACGGCATCAATCTGCTGCGCGAGACGGTCGGCGGCATGTACTCGTTCAACTATCTGTTTAACCTGTGCATTCTGGGCGTGTTCTTGATCGTGGCGCTCTTTATCGGTCTGCAGCTGCGTCCGCTGCTGCTCAACCTCAATCTGCTCTTTGATAAGCAGCTTTCCACGACGGGTCTGATGATCTGCGAGTCCAATGACCTGCCGCGCCAGCGCTACTCGCTGCGCACGGCCATGCGTGTCATGCTCGATTCCGATTCGTACCGTCGCGAACTGCTCGATCATGCGGTCGCCTTTGAGCATCGCTACCCGTACTACATCAAGGGCGGTTTTGCCGCCGTGGTGGGCGTTCAGGTCCTGCTCTTTGTCCTGTCGACGGTTCTCGATATCGACAATAACGGCAAGATCATCCTGCTGGTCATTTGGATCATCTCGGTTATTGCCATCTGCGGCTGGCTTATCAATATCGAATATATCCGCGCGAGCCTCAATACCCAGATGCGCATCTCGGCGCTCTCGGATGAGGACCTGCGCCGCGAGATGCGCGAACACACGGCTGCTATTCCTGCCGCCCGCCGCATGTTTGGTCTCAACGCCAACGAGCGCGGCGCTAAGGACGGCGACCAACCCACGGGTCGCTTACCGCATACGGATTCGCACCAAAAAACTCAGGGCGCTGACAACACGGCTGCAAATGACGGAGATGCCGCCCCGCTCGGTAAGCACTCCAAAGGAGGTGAGGCATAAATGAAGAATATCCTGCATCTGTTTAAGCGCGATGTCCAAAACGTGTCTCGCTCCGTGATCGGCATGATCGTCGTGATGGGCCTCATCATCGTGCCGTGCCTGTACGCGTGGTTTAACATCGCCGGCAGCTGGGACCCGTACGGCAACACCGGTAATCTTAAGATTGCCGTGGTCAACACCGATGAGGGCTACGAGAGCGACCTGATTCCCGTCGAGATCAACGTGGGCGAAAACGTGACGGCGACCCTGCGCGGTAACGAGAACTTTGACTGGGTTGTGCTCAACGACCGCGATAAGGCGATTGAGGGCGTTAAGTCGGGCACATACTATGCCGCCGTCGTTATCCCCAAGACGTTTAGCGCCGACATGATGACGCTTTTCTCGACCAACGTGAAGCACGCCGACATCGAGTTCTACGAAAACCAGAAGGCTAACGCCATCGCCCAGATCGTGACCGAAAAGGGTTCGAGCGCCGTCCAGAGCCAGGTGAATGAGACCTTTACCAAGACCATCACGACCATCGGCCTTAAGACCGTGTCCAGCCTGCTCGATTACATGAGCACCGATCAGGTCAGCAGCTTTATCGCCAACCTGTCCTCGACACTGGGCGATTCGGTCGAGGACCTGCAGGACGTTCAAGCCAACGCGACTTCGCTGGCGGGCATTTTGAGCTCGACCTCCGATTCGTTGACGTCGGCGAGCGGTATGCTCCAGCAGACGGGTAAGGTCGATGAATCTACCAAGCAGTTGATGGAGCACGCCGAGAGCGGCATTAGTGATTCCAAGGAAGCACTCAAGGCCGCCAACGACGCCATCAACGCCGCGATTGACGGAAGTGCGGGCTCGTTTGACAACGTGTCCGCCGAGCTCGCGAAGGCTTTCGACGCCGCAAACCAGCATGTCAACGTTACGGTGACCCAGCTCAACGAAGCCGCGTCGGCACTCGAATCGCGCGCCAAGGAAATCGACGACACGGCCGACCAGCTCCGCAGCTTTGCCGATCAGGTGAGTGACGAAAAGCTCCAGGACAGCCTCAAGTCTGTGGCTACATCGCTGGGCAGGATCGCGACGGAGTATCGTAACAATGCCAACGACCTGAGGGCAACCGCAAAGTCCCTTTCCGACAGCATGGCAGAGGTCAACAGCACGCGTGCCGAGGTCGACCAGGCCATCGCCGATGCCAAGGCGGGCATCTCGGGCGCTAAGTCCGACTACGATTCCACGTTCTCGGTCAAGGCCAAGGAGCTCAAGAAAACTATTTCGGGCGTTCTGGATTCGCTCGACGGCATCTCGGGCGACCTGGATAGCGCTGTTGCCGGCCTGACCGACGCATCCGGTTCGCTGGCAAAGGGTCTCTCCAAGGCCGCAAAGCTGGTCAACAAGGCTTCCGATCAGCTGGGCGAGGCGTCGGACAAGATCAGCGCGTTCAAGGACGAGCTCGACGGCGCCCTGATGTCGGGTGACCTGGCGACGATCAAGACGATGATCGGCAACGACCCCGAGGGCCTGGCCGTGTCGCTTTCCGGCCCCGTTGCGCTCGACCGCAAGCCGGTCTATCCGATCCGCAACTACGGTTCGGCCATGGCGCCGTTCTATACGATTCTGTCGCTCTGGGTCGGCTCGATCGTACTGGCGGCCATGATGAAGGTCTCGGTCGACGACGAGCTCATCAACGAGCTCATCCCCGTACGCCTGCACGAGATCTATCTGGGCCGTTACCTGTTCTTTGGCGGTTTGGCCCTGCTGCAGGCAACGCTCGTGTGCGCGGGCGACATTCTGTTCTTTGGCATTCAGTGCGACAACCCGCTGCAGTTTGTGCTGGCGGGCTGGGTCGCGAGTCTCGTGTTCTCCAATATCGTCTACACGCTTACGGTTTCGTTTGGCGATATCGGCAAGGCGCTCGCTGTCGTGCTGTTGGTCATGCAGGTCGGCGGTTCGGGCGGCACGTTCCCCATCGAGATGACCGGCCCTGTGTTCCAGGCGATCTATCCGTTCCTGCCGTTCACTCACGGCATCAACGCCATGCATGCCGCCATGGCTGGCGCCTACCATATGGAGTACTGGGTTGAACTTGGCATTCTGGCGAGCTATCTGATTCCGTCGCTGGCACTGGGCGTCGTCTTCCGCCGCCCGGTCATCAAAGCCAACGACTGGATTATCGAAAAGCTGGAGTCGACCAAATTGATTTAGCGCGACAATGTGGCGTTGACGGAACATCGAGGCCTTCCGGCTCGACGCTTTAGTTGAGTGAATTGCATGAGCTGCTTGGTTGTTGCTACAGTAGCGGGGCGTGCCGGGGGTCCGGCGCGTCCCGTTTTTATTTGACCATGAGGCGGCACGCAGCCATACGCGTGCGGACACCACGCCCAGATTGAGTGCGAGGATGTTCCATGGCCCAATACGCTGCCAACGAAATCGAAAACATGCCCGATAGCCCTGTAGCCCGTGAGGATTTGGGCGCGGGTGGTATTCCCCGGGGTGCCGGCGCACGCTCGCCGTTGTTCTGGAAAGTTCTACTGCTTTCGGTGGCGATTATCTGGGGCTACTCCTTTACCACTATGAAGGACGCACTCGACACCATTCCGGTGTTCGAGCTGGTCTACGTTCGCTTTCTCCCGGCTTCGCTGGTTATGTTCGCCATCTTCCGCAAACGCATCATCGCACACTTTAATGTTCGCAACCTTATCGTCGGGCTTGGTATGGGCGCACTTATGTGGGGCGCGTACGGTTTGCAGACGATTGGCCTGGCACAGACCACGGCGGGCAAGAGCGCGTTTTTGACGGGTACCTATTGCATCCTCGTGCCGTTTGCGAGCTATGTCCTGAGCGGAGAAAGGCTTACCCGTTACAACTTGGGCGCTGCATTGCTGTGCCTGGCGGGCATTGGCCTGGTGGCACTCGATAGCGTCGAGTTCAATGCTGGAGATGCCATCACGCTGGGCGGCGCGGTCTTCTTTGCTATCCAGATGGCGGTGACCGCCAAGTATGGCCGCAAGATGGATATCAACGTCATCACGTTTTGGATGTTTGTGGGCAATGGCGTTTTGAGCTTAATCACGTCGCTACTATTCGAGACTCAGGCGCCTCTGTCCGTGTGGACGCCGAGTTTTATCGGCGTGATGGTCTTCCTCTCGGTGGGCTGCACGTGCGTGGCACTGCTCGTCCAAAACGTCGGTCTGGCGCACGTCCCGGCCTCGACGGGCTCGTTGCTTCTTTCGATGGAGTCGCCCTCGGGTGTGCTGTTCTCGGTGTTGTTGATGGGGGAGGCGCTCACCTCGCGCCTGCTTGCCGGCTTTGCGCTCATCTTTTTGTCGATTATCTTGAGCGAGACGCATTTCGATTTCTTGCGCCGAAAATCTCGCCCGCAATTGTAAACAACTTGTTGCGCCGCCCTCCCAGGGCGGCGTTTTTTATGTCATGCCCTTACAGTTGTGCCTTGCACTTTACGCTGTCAAAGTGCGTGCTGCAAAAACGTTACTGGAGGGCATCTATGGCACCAGCTCTGTCCGATCTTCAACCGCAACCAGCGCCGCAGGCTACCACAGCGGCGCAGACCGCTATCGGCGATGGCCTAGTCAAAGAAGCCCAGGCATTTGCCGGTGAGCTTGCCGCATGGCGACACGATCTACACCAGATGCCCGAGCTGGGTAATAGCCTCCCACAGACCTCTGCGTATATCCAAGCGCGCTTGACCGAGATGGACATCCCGTTTGTCACGCTCGTCGATGGTTCCTGCGTTGTGGGCCTTGTCGGCGCCGGTGCCGCCGCGGCCCAGGGCAATGGCGTCTGCACGGACGAACAAGCCGGTACGGTTATCATGCTTCGCGGCGACATGGATGCCCTGCCCGTTGCCGAGGAATCGGGCGAGCCCTTTGCATCCACCAACGGCTGCATGCACGCTTGTGGCCACGATATGCATGCGACGGCGCTGCTCGGCGCGGCCCGTTTGCTCAAGGCCCGCGAGGCCGAGCTTGTCGACGCCAATGCCACCGTCAAACTGCTGTTCCAGCCGGGTGAGGAGACCTTTGAGGGGGCACGCGCTGCCATCGCCGACGGCTTGCTCGAGAACCCGCGTCCTCAGGTAACTTTTGCCATGCACGTCAACAGCCAGTCGCCGCTCGGCCTAGTGCTCTATGGGAGTCCGGCGCTCTCGGGCGTGTACGGTTTCCGCATCACGCTGCAGGGCAAGGGTGGCCATGGCTCGAGCCCCGAGATTTGCATCGACCCCATTACGGCGGGCGTGCATGTGCACCTAGCGCTCCAGGAGCTTATCTCCCGCGAGGTGCCGGCGGCCAAGGAAGTTGCACTTACCGTTGGTAAGTTTGCCGGCGGTCAGGCTGCCAACGTCATTCCCGACACCTGCGTGCTCGAGGGAACGCTGCGCGGCTTCGATGTCGAGCTCATGGCTCATCTCAAGGAGCGTATCGCCGAGGTCGTCAACGGCGTTGCCGCAACATATCGTACGCCGGCAACCATCGAGACGCTTTCGGACGTTCCGCCGCTCGTGCTCGACAGCGATATGACCCAGGCCTCGCTTGGCTACGTGGGCGCGGTGCTGCCCAAGGCTGCCTTCCTGCCGCTATTCCACGCCATGGCGAGCGAGGATTTCGCACTTATCTCGAGCGAGATCCCAAGTGCGTACTTTACGGTGGGCGCGGCCGTGACCGATACGGACGAGCATTTTGCCCAGCATCATCCCAAGGCGCGCTTTAACGATGCCGAGCTTCCCCTCGGCGCCGCGGCTTATGCCGCCGTCGCTCTCGGATACATTGCGGACCACAAGGAGTAATCCATGTCCCAGCAACGTAAATTTTTCCCTGGCTGGTTCGTGGTGGCCTCCGGCTTTGTCATCATGGCCACGTGCTACACCATTTTCGTTAACTGCATGACTATTCCTTCCGCACCAAACCTTCCGAGATTGGCCTGAAGCCGCTCGGCGAGAACCCGGGCGATCCGTCCGTCTCGACGGCTGGCGACAAGGACGAGCGCACGGCGCCCGAGGTTAACGTTGGCTGGTCTCGCATCAAGAAGAGCCCGGCGTTTTGGCTGCTCGTCGTCGCCTTTCTCTTTATGGGCCTCGTTAACGGCGCCATTTTGCCCAACCAGGTCACCAACATGACGAGCGTTACCGTCAACGGTGCCAAGATCGTCACGGGTGGCCACGACCCCATGTGGGCCGGTACGGTTCTTTCGGCCTACATGGTCACCGTCGTTATCGCCAAGATTTCGCTCGGCGCCATTTACGACCGTTTTGGCCTGCGCTTTGGCAATGTGCTGGGTTCTGTCGCGTGCATCATCGCCTGCGCCGCCCTGTGCTTTCCCGCAACCGACCTTGGCCCCATTGTGGCTGCCATTAGCTTTGGAATCGGAACGTGCATGGGCACCATCACGCCTACCATTGCCGCGTCCAAGCAGTTTGGCATGGCCGACCTGGGCAAGGTAACGGGCACCATCACCTCGCTCGAGATGGTTGGCGGCACGGTGGGCGCCATCGTCTCGGGAATACTGTTCGATGCCACGGGCTCCTTTACGAGCACATGGATCGTGTGCCTGGCGTGCTCGGTGGCAATGCTGGTGTTCCTGCTGGCGTCTGAGCCCATCGCGGCTAAGCTGCGCGCGAGCGTGGCGGGGGAGTAGGGACGACGTCGCTCGTAGCTCTTTGCCCCGTTTTGTCCGTGGCTGCCTTGGAAGCCGAATGGATGCTCGTACCGTCATTCGGTTTCCCATGCAGCCACGGGCTCAAGAGATGACCCGAAGTCTTTCCGTCCAACGGATTTTGTGATCCGAAGAGGCGGAAGGATTGCAGATTGCACACCGCGGCGGTGCATCTGGCCGAACGAGTCCCCATACCCTCGTTCGGTCAGATGCACCGCCGCTGTTTGTGTTTGTGCCGTATAATGACCACTACCTATGACGCGATACAAAAGAAAGGTGTTTGCCCATGCAGGCACAGAAGGCGGAGGGAACCCGCGACCTTATCGGCGCTGAGATGCGCGCCTGGCAAAAGATGCAGCAGATCGCTGCTGGCGTGTTCGAGCCGTTTGGCTTTAAGCCCATCGAGACGCCCGCCATCGAGCAGGTGGACGTGTTTGTCCACGGCATCGGCCAGTCGACCGACGTCGTGCGCAAGGAGATGTTCCGCGTGTTTAGCGGCGCCAACCTGGAGCGCGTCTTTACCGAGGGCACCGATACCAAGCTCAAGCCCAAGCAGCGCCTGGCGCTTCGTCCCGAGGGCACGGCTGGCGTGGTGCGCGCCGTCGTGGAGAACAACTTGGTGCCCCAGGGCTCCACGCCGTTTAAGGCTTACTACGCCGAGGCCATGTTCCGTGGCGAGCGTCCCCAGAAGGGCCGCCTGCGCCAGTTCCATCAGGTGGGCATCGAGTGGCTCGGCGCTCCCGATCCGGCGGCAGACGCCGAGTGCATCATTATGCTCATGGAGTTTTACAAGCGCCTGGGCTTCGATCTGTCCAAGCTCCGTCTGCTCATTAACTCGATGGGCGATGCCCAATGCCGTCCGGCCTATCGCGAGCAGGTTAAGCAGTTCATTCTCGACCACGCCGATGAGATGTGCGACGAGTGCCGCGAGCGCGCCGAGCTTAACCCGCTGCGCGCCTTCGACTGCAAGAACGACCACTGCCGCGAGATCATGGCCGACGCCCCGCTGATGGGCGACAACCTGTGCGATGAGTGCCGCGAGCACTACGAGCAGGTCAAGCGCTATCTGGACGTCGCCGGTATCGAGTACGTCGAGGATCCCACCCTGGTGCGCGGCCTGGACTACTACACCCGTACCGTCTTTGAGGTCGAGGCCCCTGGCGCCGGCGTCGGCTCCATCGGTGGCGGCGGCCGCTACGATGGCCTGGTCGAGCTCGAGGGCGGCAAGCCCACGGCCGGCGTCGGCTTCGCCGTCGGTTTTGAGCGTGCGCTGCTGGCCCTGCAGGCCTTTGGCAGCGACCTGGGTGCCGAGGAGGCCCCGTGCGTCTACGTCGCCAATGCCGGCAAGGAGCTGCGCCAGAACGTCTTTGCCATCACGCAGGAGCTTCGTGCCGCTGGCATCGTGACCGAGGCCGACTACCAGGGTCGTTCGCTCAAAGCTCAGTTTAAGCAGGCCGACAAGGTTGGCGCCAAGCTCATTTTGGTCCTGGGTGGCGACGAGCTTGCCGCCGGCAAGGTCAAGGTGCGCGACATGGAGAGCCATGACGAGGCCCTCGTCGATCTGGCCAACGTGGTCGAGGCGGTTCGCGAGCGCCTGTAGCGCATGATTTTTGAGCTGTAGTGCCGCTGAGGTGCCCAGCTCATTGCGAGCGATTGTTACGGGGGTGTTTCGCTTTTATGCGGAATGCCCCCATTTACGTATGCCGCCCACCGAGAAATACGACCATTTAGGGCAAAAACCCTTGCAATGCAGAAAATACTTTTGTGTGGTAAAGCGCAATCAGTGTCGAAAGTATTTCTCAAGCGCCTATAATGAATACCGCATGTTACGTGCATAGAAGGAGGAATGGGAGGAAACGTGGCTGAGAACCTAAGCAACCAGTCTGTACCCGAAGCCGCGGCGCGCGTCGCTGCCGTGGTCAACCGCCTCGTTAACCGAATCGGCTCGAATGCCGAATCCAAGGAGCGTCTCGCCGAGATCGAGATCCCCGAGGAGCTGCGCGACAATCTGGCGCTGTTCTTGCGCCTGGAGCGCCGTGTGCTTAGCGAGTATGATCCCGAGATCGCGGACCTGTTCGACAAGATTTTGACAGCCGAGATTGTGGCCAACGCCGGAAACCCCGGCACCCGTGCTGCCGACGAGTCCGTCGACGAGCAGGGCGTGCCCACTGCCGACGAGCCCACCGCCGTGGCGTTTCGCGAGGTCGTTGATCTGATCGACAGTCTGCCGCTCGATAAGCAGCAGGTTATCGTCCGCGCCTTTACGAGCTTCTTCCATCTGGCAAACCTGTCGGAGGAGAACTACCGCGTGGCGCAGCTGCGCGAGCGCGAGGCCGGCGCATCGACCGATACCGAGGTCGATCCCGCCAACGAGCTCACCGTCGCCTATCACCAGTTGGTAAACGAGATGGGTGTCGAGGGCGCCAACGAGCTGCTCGACAAGCTGGAGTTCCACCCTGTCTTTACCGCACATCCCACCGAGGCCCGTCGTAAGGCCGTCGAGGGCAAGATTCGCCGTATTTCCAACCTGCTGGAGGAGCGTCCGCGCCTGGGCGGCTCCGACCTAGTGGAGAACGAGCGCCATATGCTGCAGGAAATCGACGCCCTGGTGCGTACGAGCCCCATCGCGCTCAAGAAGCCCACGCCGGTCGAGGAAGCCGATACCATCATCGACATCTTCGATAACACGCTGTTCGACGTCATTCCCGTTATCTATCGTCGTTTTGACGACTGGGTGCTGGGCGACAAGGCGGGTACCGTGCCGCCGCTGTGCCCGGCGTTCTTCCATCCCGGCAGCTGGATCGGTTCCGACCGCGACGGTAACCCCAACGTCACCGCCAAGGTGAGCCGTGAGGTCGCCGCCAAGTACTTCACCCACATGGTGCTCAAGCTCGAGGACAAGTGCCGCCGCATCGGCCGCAACCTCACGCTCGAGGCCACCTACAGCAAGCCGTCTGCCGAGCTCATCAACCTGTGGAACCATCAGGTCGAGATGAGCACCCAGTACACCGCACGCGCCGAGCTGATCTCCGAGCACGAGCCGCATCGCGCCGTCATGCTCGTCATGGCCGACCGTCTGAACGCCACCGTGCGTCGCATCACCGACACCATGTACCACAGCGCAGACGAGTTCTTGGATGACCTGCGCGTCGTTCAGCGCTCCCTGGCCGCCTGCGGTGCCGTCCGTGCTGCCTACGGCCCGGTCCAGACCATCATCTGGCAGGTCGAGTCCTTCGGCTTCCATATGGTCGAGATGGAGTTCCGTCAGCACTCCGTGGTGCACGCCCGCGCCCTCAAGGATATTCACGAGAACGGTATCCATGGCGACCTGCAGCCCATGACGCGCGAGGTTATCGACACCTTCCGTGCCATCGGTTCCATCCAAAAGCGCTACGGCAAGAAGATGGCGCACCGCTACATCATCTCGTTCACCAAGAGCGCCCAGCATGTGGCCGACGTCTTTGAGCTGGCCCACCTGTCCTTTGCACACGAGGAGGATGTCCCCGAGCTCGACGTGATCCCGCTGTTCGAGCAGCTCGAGGACCTCGAGGGCTGCGTCGACGTGCTCGACCAGATGCTTACGCTGCCCGTGGTGCAAAAGCGCCTTGCCCAGACCAACCGCCGCATGGAGGTCATGCTGGGCTATTCCGACTCCTCCAAGGATGCCGGTCCTACCACGGCCATGCTCGCGCTGCACTCCGCGCAGGAGCGCATTGCCAAGTGGGCCGAGAAGAACGATATCGACCTGGTGCTCATGCACGGTCGCGGCGGTGCCGTGGGCCGTGGCGGCGGTCCGGCCAACAAGGCCGTGCTGGCGCAGCCCAAGGGTTCGGTCAACTGCTTCTTTAAGCTCACCGAGCAGGGCGAGGTCATCTTTGCCCGTTACGGCAACCGCACGCTGGCTCAGCGCCATGTTGAGTCCGTTGCCGCCGCAACGCTTTTGCAGTCGGCCCCGAGCGTCGAGAAGACCAACACCGAGACCACGCAGAAGTTCTGGGATATGGCGGAGAAGCTCAACGCAGTAAGCCATGAGCGCTATCTGGACCTGCTGAACACCGAGGACTTTACACCGTGGTTCTCGACCGTGACGCCGTTGACCGAGGTCGGTCTGCTGCCAATCGGCTCGCGTCCCGCCAAGCGCGGCCTGGGCGCCAAGTCGCTCGACGACCTGCGTACCATTCCGTGGATCTTTAGCTGGAGCCAGGCACGCATCAATCTGGCCGCTTGGTACGGCCTGGGCACCGCCTGCGAGCAGTTGGGCGACCTTGACCAGCTCAAGGCTGCCTACCAGGAGTGGCCGTTCTTCCGCACGTTCATCGACAACATCGAGATGTCGATCGCTAAGACCGATCAGCGCATCGCCAAGATGTACCTGCACCTGGGCGATCGCCAGGATCTGTCCGAGAAGGTCTTCACCGAGATGCAGCTCACCCGTAAGTGGGTCCTTGCCATCGTCGGTGACGAGTGGCCGCTGCAGCGTCGCCGCGTGCTCGGCTGCGCCGTCCGCGTGCGTAACCCCTATGTTGACGCCCTATCCATCGCCCAGGTTCGCGCCCTTCGCGAGGTGCGTATGAACCAGGACGAGATGGCGGAGGAGAAGAAGGCCGAGTACATGAGCCTGATTCTTTCGACTGTGACCGGCGTCTCGGCAGGTTTGCAAAACACGGGGTAATCGATAGCCCTGTGGCTCTCACCGGGACCCGATGGGATTCCCTCTGAATGCGTCCTCGCACTTGAAGCCCCCTTATCCTGCTCCTTCGGAGTTGCGGATAAGGGGGCTTCGTGCTGCGGAATGCATTCAGAGGGAAACCCATCGGGTCCCTTCGTCCTCGGTCTTCAAGGATTAGAGTTGAGGAGAAGAATGGCGCGCTTCGCGCGTTTTGGAGGGGGTCTATCCTGGTGGCGCATTTGGCGCTTCTCGCCTTACGACTGTGGCGGCCGCGGTCCCGTTTGGGATCGCGGTTGTTTTGTTGTGGGTCAAATATGAACGTTGTGTTAATGAGTCGGTGGACGGTGGTGTTTTTCGGTGAGCGGCGTATCCTTCCAACGGTTTATCTAGTGTGTCAGTTGAAAGGAAGAGGGCGCTCGTCATTGTTTGAATGTGAACTGCCGTTTGACCACAAGACGTTGCATCTGGAGCTCGAGGATAAGAACTTCGCGGGTGTGATGGAAGGTCATCAAAACGAGTTTAAGACCACGAAATCGCAGGAAGAGCTGGTGGAGGAGTCGCTTTCCAACCCTTACGGCTCGCCTTCGCTCGAGGAGCTTTGTGCTGGCAAGAAGGATATTGTCATCATTAGCTCAGATCATACGCGTCCCGTTCCCTCGCGTGTGACGATGCCTATTCTGCTGCATCACATCCACTCCGCTGCGCCTGAGGCGCGCGTTCGCATTCTGGTTGCTACGGGTATGCATCGTCCGTCGACGCACGAGGAGCTCGTCAACAAGTACGGCGAGGAGATCGTTGCCAACGAAGAAATCGTTATGCACGTCGCGACTGACGACAGCATGATGAAAAAGATCGGCACCCTGCCTTCTGGTGGCGAGTGCATCATCAACAAGATTGCGGCCGATTGCGATCTGCTGCTTGCCGAGGGCTTTATTGAGCCGCACTTCTTTGCCGGTTTCTCTGGTAGCCGCAAGTCCGTCCTGCCTGGCATCGCCAGCTACAAGACCATCATGTACAACCACAACGGTCAGTTTGTGAACGATTCCCACTCGCGTGCCGGCAACCTGTGCCACAACCACGTGAGCGAGGACATGTTTGCCGCCGCCGAGATGGCTCACCTTGCCTTTGTGCTCAACGTGGTGCTCAACGGCAAGCACGAGGTCATTGGCTCCTTTGCCGGCGACATCCACAAGGCGCACGAGGCTGGCTGCGAGTTCGTGAAGAGCCTTGCCGGCGTTGAGCCCGTCGAGTGCGAGATCGCCATTACCACTAACGGCGGCTACCCCCTCGATCAGAACATCTATCAGGCTGTGAAGGGCATGTGCGCTGCCGAGGCCACGCTTCCCGAGGGCGGCGTGATCATCGACGTCGCCGGTTGTGCCGACGGTCACGGCGGCGAGGGCTTCTATCACAACATCGCCGACAACGATCCGGCAGAGTTTGAGCGCGCCTGCATCGATCGTCCTAAGGACGAGACCCTGCCCGATCAGTGGACGAGCCAGATCTTTGCCCGCATCCTGGCGCATCACCCTGTGATCATGGTCACCGACCTGTGCGATCACCAGATGCTCAAGGATATGCACATGACGCCGGTCAACACTATCGAGGAAGCGCTCAAGCTCGCCTTTGAGATGAAGGGTGCCGATGCCAAGGTCGCCGTCATCCCCGATGGCCTGGGTGTTGTTGTCGCACAGCACTAGTGCGCGGCTTAAACGAATCGTTTATAACCGACAAGAAAGATAAGGTTTTATGCTTACCAAACTCCTCTGCGAATTCGGCGCAACGGCCCTCATGATCGTCTTTGGCGTGGGTGTTCACTGCGATACCGTGCTCAAGGGCACCAAGTATCAGGGCTCCGGCCATATGTTTGCCATCACCACCTGGTCCTTTGGCATCTCGGTCTGCCTGTTTGTCTTTGGTGGCGCTGTGTGCATGAACCCCGCCATGGTGCTTGCCCAGTGCATCGTCGGCCTGGTGCCGTGGGGCAACTGCATCCCCTTCATGCTTGCCGATATGCTCGGCGGCTTTGTGGGTGCCGTGATCGCTTGGTTTATGTATGCCGATGAGTTCAAGGCTTCCGAGGACGTCGTCGACCCCATTGCCCAGCGCAACATCTTCTCGACCAACCCCACCACCGAGGGCACGAACTATGCTCGTAACTTCTTCTGCGAGGCTATCTGCACCTTCGTGTTCATCAGCGCCATCCTTGCTGCCGCTAGCCGCGCCGGCGAGAACGTTCTGATGCTCGCAATCTGCGTCGGCCTGATCGTTTGGGCCGTTGGCATGGGCATGGGCGGCATCACTGGCTTCGCCATGAACCAGGCCCGTGACCTTGGTCCTCGCATGGCCTATCAGGTGCTGCCGATCAAGAACAAGGCCGACAACAACTGGAAGTACGGCCTGCTTGTTCCTGGCATCGCTCCGTTTGTCGGTGCCGCTCTGGCCGCACTGTTTGTGCACGGTTTCTTGGGCATGTTCTAGTCCAAGACAATTGATATAACGCCCGGGTCCGGCATAGGTTATCTTTCCGCCGCGTCCTCGGACATGCAAGAAGCTCTCGCTGCGCACTTCGTGCGGCGGGAGCTTCTTGCGTCCTGCGGAGTGCGGCGGAAAGTTAACCTATGCCGGACCCTGCGGGAATCCAGTTGCGTTCGAACAAGCAACCAACATATATATCTGAATTTGGATGTGGTGGGCACTTTGTTGTTAGGCGCTTTGAGGTGCGAGTGACACTTTGGGATGCGTGGCGCCTTGGGGTGGGGCGATGCTTTGGGATGAGCTTCTTACTTAGTTGAAGAGGGGCTTAATGGCTGATAGGTAGTCTTTGGCTACGTCCTCTTTTGGGGCTTGGAAGTTGTGCCAGGCCCACCATTGGACCATTCCTACGAAGCTTGAGGCTATGTGGTGTAGTAGGAAGCTTCGGTCCATGGTGGCGGCGGGGCCGTTTGGGTCGGTGGGGACGGTTTCGGCTGCTCGTGACATGATGGTCTTGCGTAGGCAGCCGGCGAAGACGCGTGAGCCGGCGCCGGCTACGAGGGCTCGTACGCCCTGGCGGCGTTCCCAGAGGTTGTTGAGGATATGCTCGACTTGTACGAGCGGATTATCGAGCGGTGTGCCATCGTCGTCGAGGGCGTGGGTGCAGATGTCGCTCACGAGTTCGGACAGTAGGTCATCTTTGCTCTTGAAGAGGCCGTAGAACGTGGCCCGACCCACATGGGCGCGAGCGATGATGTCGCCGACGGTGATCTTGCCGTAGTCCTCCTCGCGAAGGAGCTCGGAGAATGCTGCAACGATGGCGGCGCGGCTTTTTTCCTTGCGGGCATCCATGGCTATGCGTCCGCGTGAACGAGCAGACAGCGGAGCGTGCCGGAGCAGCCCTCGTAGGGGCGCTTACCGGCGCCGTAGCCGACGGCCTCGATGCGGTAGCGGGCCGGCAGGTGCTCGGACGTGCGCAGTGCGGCGACGATGGCGGCGCCCGTGGGCGTCACAAGCTCGCCGGCGACTGGTGCGGGCGTGAGGACGATATTGCCCGCCTGGCACAGGTTGACGACAGCGGGGACGGGAATGGGCATAAGGCCGTGGGCACAGCGGATGGTACCGTGACCCTCGGAGAGCGACTCGACCACGATGTCCTCAATACCCAGGTCATCGAGGCAGATGGCAACAGAGCAGACGTCGATGATGGAGTCGACGGCGCCCACCTCGTGGAACATGACGGTCTCGGGCGTTTTGCCGTGGGCCTTGGCCTCGGCGGCGGCGAGCGCGGTAAAAATGGCGAGCGCGCGACGCTTGGCGCCATCGCTTAGCTGCGAGCCATCGATGATGGCGGTGACGTCCGCCAAAGAACGGTGGTGATGGTGGTGGGCGTGATGGTGGCCCTCGTGGTCGTGGTCATGCTCGTGGCAGTGCTCGTGTTCGTGCTCGCCATGATCATGATGGTGGTGCTCATGCTCGTGCGTGTGCTCGGCAGCTGCTTCGTTGCCGTAGAGCCAGGCCATATCGTGATCGTGGTTCTCGAGCTTCTCTGCCAGCTGAACGTCAAAGTCGCAGGCGTCGATGCCATGCTTGTTTGCGCGTGTAACGGCAATCTCAAAGCCGTCGACCGGCAGCGTGGCGAGCTGCTCGCGCAGATGCTCCTCGCTGGCGCCCAGGTCGAGCAGGGCCGCGACGGTCATATCGCCGCTGATGCCCGAGGTGCCGTCGATGATAAGCGTGTGCTGATGGTTGGACATGAAATGCTCCTTAGCGGGCGCAGGACGTGCCGGCGCTCAGATGATTGATAAGACTTGCCTGGTAGGCGGCACCAAAGCCGTTGTCGATATTGACGACCGAAACGCCGCTGGCGCAGGAGTTGAGCATGGCGAGCAGTGCGGCCATGCCGCCAAAGTTCGCGCCATAGCCCACGCTGGTGGGGACGGCGATGACTGGGCAACTCACCAGGCCTCCGATGACGCTCGCCAGGGCGCCCTCCATGCCGGCGATGGCGATGACCACCTGTGCCTGGGCAAGTTCCTCGGCATGCGCAAGCAGGCGGTGCAGGCCGGCGACACCCACGTCGTAGAGGCGATCGACCTCGTTGCCGTAGAACTCGGCCGTCAACGCGGCTTCCTCGGCAACGGGCAGGTCGCTCGTGCCGGCGCAGGCGACGACGATGCGTCCGTTGCCGTTGGGGGAGGGCTTGCCACCCACCAGGGCGAGCTGGGCGTCCGGGACATATCCCAGGTCGATGCCGTTGCCGAGGAGCTCCGAGGTGCGGGCTGCCTTTTCGTCGTCCAGGCGCGTGACCAGGATGCTCTCCTGGCCGGCATCGAGTAATGCTTTGATAATGGCGGCAATTTGCTCGGCGGTTTTACCGGCGCCGTAGACAACTTCGCCGGCTCCCTGGCGCACCCCGCGCGAAAGGTCGAGCTGCGCAAAGCCCAAATCGGCGGTCGGAGCCGTCTGGATGCGCGTGAGGGCGTCGGCAGGGGTGACTGCTCCGCCGGCAACATCGCTCAGCAGCTGCTCTAGATCTCGCTTATCCATATATGTTCCCTTCGACGGCGCAAAGTTTAGCACTCAAAGGGTATGTTTCCGAACACTAAGACAGAATTGTTCGGAAACTATAGGACAGACTGATTCAATTGCTAGACGGATTGGCTAGTCGCGCAGGATGATGTCCATGGCGAGCATCAGATTGCGCTCGTCGATGGCAAACGGGGCGGCCTCGCGCGTCTTGGGCTTGGCACAAAACGCGATGCCCGTGCCCGCGGCCTGAATCATGGGGATGTCGTTGGCGCCGTCGCCAATAGCGACCGTGTGCGCCATGTCGACGCCGCACTCAACTGCCCAGTCCAGCAGCTGGATGAGCTTGGACTCCTTGGTCACAATGTCGGCAGCCAACTTACCGGTGAGCTTGCCGTCCACGACTTCCAGACGATTGGCCAGGCAAAAGTCGATACCCGCGGCAGCCACGATCTTATCGGCGACCTCGTGGAAGCCGCCGCTCACCACGCCGACCTTCCAGCCCTTGCTGTGCGCCGAGCGCACAAGCTCCAACGCGCCGGGGGTAAACGTCACGCGCTCAAAGGTGCGTTCGAACACGCTCTCGCCCAGGCCGGCGAGCAGCCCCACGCGCTCCTCGAGCGCCTGCTTAAAGTCAAGCTCACCGCGCATGGCGCGTTCGGTGATCTGTGCCACCTGCTCGCCCGCGCCGGCCTCCTCGCCCAACAGGTCGATGACCTCCTGGTTGATGAGGGTGGAGTCGATATCCATAACGATGAGGCGTACAGTCATGGCGGGCCTTTCCAAGTGCAGTTGTATTGGGGCACATTGTCGCACGCCGCACGCCTGTGCGACGGCCACGGTGCGTCAATTGTTTCGTCTCCGTCAAGTCTTTGGGCAGGAGCTACTTTTTCGCGGCACATCGACACAGGTGCGATAAGATAGAACGCCATGTCTGGCTGCGCGGTTTACGCAGGCTGGGCAAATCTGTACGACGCCGCCCGGAACGACACGGGGCGGCACAGATCCATAAAGGAGGATCACTGGTATGAGCCAGACCCGTCCCATCGACGAGCATTCCATGCACACCCGTACTTGCGGCGAGCTTCGCCGCGAGAACGTGGGCGAAGAGGTCACCCTCACCGGTTGGGTGAGCCGTCGCCGCGACCACGGCGGCCTTATTTTTTGCGACCTTCGCGACCGCGAGGGCATCACGCAGCTCACCTTCGACCCCGAGCACTCCGATGGCGATGCCTTTAAGATCGCCGAGACCATGCGTCCCGAGTGGCCCATCAAGATCCACGGCGTCGTGCGCGCTCGTGGCGAGGAGACCACCAACACCAAGCTCGCGACCGGCGAGATCGAGGTCCTGACCGACCATGCCGAGGTGCTCAACACTTCCGTTCCCCCGCCGTTCCAGATCGAGGACGGCATCGAGACCAGCGAGGACACCCGCCTGCGCTATCGCTATCTGGACCTCCGTCGTCCCGAGATGATGGCCAACCTCAAGCTGCGCTCCGACTTTACCTTTGCCATTCGCGAGGCGCTGCACAACCGTGAGTTCATGGAGGTCGAGACGCCCTCCCTGTTCAAGTCCACGCCCGAGGGTGCCCGCGACTTCATCGTCCCCAGCCGCATCCAGCCGGGTAACTTCTACGCCCTGCCGCAGTCCCCGCAGCTCCTGAAGCAGCTGCTCATGGTCGGTGGCGTCGAGCGCTACTACCAGGTTGCCAAGTGCTTCCGCGACGAGGACCTGCGTGCCGATCGTCAGCCCGAGTTCACTCAGGTCGATATCGAGATGTCCTTCGTGGACCAGAACGATGTCATGAGCGCGCTCGAAGAGGTTCTTGCCGATGCCTTCGGCCGCATGGGTGTCGAGATGCCCACGCCGCTGCGTCGCATGAACTACTGGGAGGCCATGGACACCTATGGCTCCGACAAGCCCGATACCCGCTATGGCATGCACTTGGTCGACCTGACCGACATCTTCGCCAACTCCAAGTTCAAGGTCTTTGCGACTGCCGCGAACGAGGAGGGCTCTGTCGTCAAGGCCATCAACGCCAAGGGCGCCGGTGCCTGGGCTCGCGCCAAGATCGATAAGCTTGCCGGCGTGGCTTCCACGTTTGGCGCAAAGGGCCTGGCCTGGATCGCATTCCGCGAGGACGGCTCCATCAACAGCCCCATCGTCAAGTTCTTCTCGGACGAGGAGATGGCCGCCCTGCGCGAGCGCATGGACGTCGAGCCCGGCGACCTTGTGATGTTCGCCGCCGGCCCGCGCCTGCTCTCCGACGAGATCCTGGGCGGCATGCGTTCCCACATGGCTAACGCGCTCGAGATCAAGCGCGAGGGCCACGACTTCCTGTGGGTCGTCAACTTCCCGCTGTTCCACTGGGACGAGGACCGCAAGGCTTACGCTGCCGAGCACCAGCCCTTCACCCTGCCGACCGAGACCGACATCGCCAAGATCGAGGCCAATCCGTTGGCAGCCGGTTCTTGCACCTACGACTTTGTCATGGACGGCTTTGAGGCCGGTGGCGGCGGTATGCGTATCCACAACGCCGAGATGCAGATGTCCATGCTCAAGCTCCTGGGCTTTACCGAAGAGCGCGCCGAGTCTCAGTTTGGCTTTCTCATGGAGGCGCTCAAGTTTGGTGCGCCCCCGATGGGCGGTTTCGCTCTGGGCCTGGACCGCGTGTGCATGCTGCTCACCGGTTCCGACTCCATCCGCGACGTCATGGCGTTCCCCAAGACGGCCAGCGGCTCCGACCTCATGTCGGGCGCCCCGAGTGCCGTTAGCGGCGCCCAGCTCAAGGACGTCAGCCTGCGCCTGATGTAGGCAAGCGGCTACATATTGCCCGTAACGAGGGAAGGACACGTGCCTTCCCTCGTTTTTTATACGCCGAGATTGTGAGGGCATGGGATGACCGGGCGTTGCGGAAAGTGCGTCCCGGAATCTGCGTCCAGAACGGGTCGCGCTTTCCCAAAGGGGGTCCTCTGGGAAAGCGCGACCCAGAATTCGGCAAAATAATGGGACACAGTTTCCGCTTGAGCGGTCTAACGGAAACTGTGCCCCAGAATGAGCGCTCAAAACGGGGCAGGCTTTCCGCAACAACTGTCTGGCGAAAAGCCCGGCCCAGTTTCCTACAGCGAGTCTCTCTGAACGAGCTGCATGTGCATCACGGAGGTGGTGGGCTCGGCACCCTTGATCATGTCGAGCGCAATGTTGGCGGCCATGTGGCCTTCTTCGCGCAGGGGCTGGCGGACGGTCGTGAGTGCGGGGACGCAGCGCGCCGCAATCTCGTGATCGTCGAAGCCGACGACAGAAACGTCCGCCGGAACGGATAGGCCTGCCTCGTTGAGTGCGGTGATGACGCCAGCCGCGATACGGTCCGATCCGCAGAGCACGCCATCGAAAGCAATCTCGCGCGCGAGGATCTGGTGCATGGCCTGATAGCCGTCTCCGCTGTTCCAGCCGGTATAGATAACGTTTGCGCCTGGGAGGTCTTCGCCCAGGACGGTGCGGTAGCCGCGAAGGCGGTCGACAACAGCGGGGTTGTCTTGCGGCCCCAACACGGCGACGATATCTTTGCGCCCGCGCTCTTTCATAGCGAGTGCCGCAAAGCGTCCACCCTCTTCGTCGTCAGAGTAGACTGTCGAGAACACATCGCGATAGGGGTGGCCCTCGAGCTGGCCGCACAACACGGTGGGTACGCCCAGCTCGCGCAGCACCTCGAGCAGCTCGCTGCCCTTGTAAGGGGAGACGTCGATCACGGCGTCGAACGAGCGGCGCTCAAAGTGCTCGCGTGCGCGGTTGCGCTCATGCGTAGAAGACGCCTGCAAGATAACGGGCAGATAGGACGACTCCGACAGTTCCTCGGTAATGCCGCTCAAAAATTCGCTATAGGTGGGGTCGCTGAAGAGCTCACTCAGGGGCTCGGTCACGAGCACGGCGATGATTTCCGTGCGCCCGACAGCGAGCGCTCGGCCGCGAGCGTTGGGGACAAAATTGACTTTCTTGGCCGCCGCACGGACGCGCTTTTTGGTTTCCTCGCTAATGCGGGGCGAATCGTTGAGGGCGCGCGATGCCGTGGAGCGCGACACGCCGGCAGCTGCGGCAACCTCGGCAAGCGTAGGTGCGGTGCGAACTGGCTGGGTCATGGCGTCTCCTGGAAAATGCGGTCGATGTTGTCACTGATACGGGCTGGTGCGGATACAGCTTACTATAGTGCACCTGAACAGCGTTCATGATATCCGGTGACAGGTGTCGTTTTGCAACCAAGCCGCAATCGAATACGTCTCGTGTGGGTGAGATATCAGCGGGCGTGGCGGTTGCCTACGAGCTTAAGAACGATGTTTTGCGTTGAGTTTCGATATTCAGGGTGACATAAGTGTTGCGGTTGTACAACCGGTTGCACCGTTAATCCGGCCAAATCGACCGTTCAGCGGACAACCGGTTGCACAGGTTTTTACATCGCCCGTAAGATAAGGACAACCGGTTGCACAAGAATCACTACGATGACGAAGGAGCATCACCATGGACGCCATTAACGATTGGGAAAACCAAGCGCTCACCCACAGGAACCGCCTGGCACCCCATGCGTACTTTATGGGTTATGAGACCGCCGATCTCGCTGCTACGTACAGCCGCGAGCTGTCGCGCGGGTTTGTTCAGCTGTCTGGCTCGTGGTAGTTCCGCCTCTTTGAGGGGCCTGCTGCCGTCTCCAACGAGGAGCTCTCCACGTACAAGTCCGAGTGGGATCACGTGGAGGTTCCGCACCTGTGGCAGGTAGACGGCTATGGCAACCTTGCCTATACCGACGAGGGTTTCCCGTTTCCGGTGGATCAGCCGTTCGTTCCCTCCGACGACCCCACGGGCGTCTACCAGCGCATCGTCAACCTTCCCGCCGTTCCTGCCGGCGCCCGCGAGATCATTCGCTTCGACGGCATCGAGAGCTATGGCGAGCTGTACGTCAACGGCCAGTTTATCGGCATGACCAAGGGCTCGCGTCTGTCCGCCGAGTTCGACGTGACCGACGCGCTCGTCGAGGGCGACAACCTGTTTGCGGTCAAGGTCCTGCAGTACAGCGATGGCAGCTATATCGAGGATCAGGACATGTGGTGGGCTTCGGGCATCTTCCGCGATGTGTACCTTATGCAGCGTCCCGCCGCGCACCTGGTCGACTTTAGGTTCCGCACGCACCGCGAGGGCGATGCCGCTCTGATCACACTCGATACGGTGGCCGAGGGCGCTACCCGCGTCGTGTTTACGCTCGGCGATGGCGAGAACGTGGTCGCTACGGGCGAGTGTGTCGACGGCCATGCCGAGTGCAGCGTTGCCGATGCCCACTTCTGGAACCCCGAGGACCCCTTCCTCTATGACCTTACGTTTGAGGTCTACGACGGTGACGAGGTCAGCGAGTACGTTCCGCATCGCCAGGGCCTTGCCGAGGTGACGGTCGAGGGCAATCATATCTACCTCAACGGCACCTACTTTAAGATGCATGGCGTCAACCGCCACGATCACGACGATCACAAGGGCCGCGCCGTGGGCCTCGATCGCATGCGCCGTGACCTGGAGCTCATGAAGCGACACAACATCAACGCGGTGCGCACCTCTCACTATGCCAATGACCCGCGCTTCTACGAGCTGTGCGATGAGTATGGCATCATGCTGGTCGCCGAGACCGATATGGAGAGTCACGGCTTCGAGAATATCGGCAATATCGCCCTGGTCACCGACGACCCGGCATGGGAGCCGGCCTACGTCGACCGCATTGAGCGCCTGGTGATGCAGGAGCGCAACCACGCCTGCATCATTATGTGGTCGATGGGCAACGAGAGCGGCTATGGCTGCAACATCCGCGCGATGTACGCCAAGGCTCACGAGCTCGATGATCGTCCGGTCCATTACGAGGAGGACCGCAACGCCGATACCGTCGACGTCATTTCCACGATGTACTCCCGTGTGTCGCAGATGAACGACTTTGGTGAGCATCCGTTCCCCAAGCCGCGCATCAACTGCGAGTACGGCCACTCCATGGGCAATGGCCCCGGAGGCCTGTCCGAGTACCAGGAGGTCTTCGATCGCTGGGATTGCATCCAAGGCCAGTTTATCTGGGAATGGTGCGACCACGGTTTGGCTGCTGTGACCGAGGACGGCGTTGCTTACGATATGTATGGTGGCGACAACGGCGATTACCCCAACAACAGCAACTTCTGCATCGATGGCATGGTGTTCCCTTGGCAGCAGCCGAGCCCGGGCCTCACTGAGTATGGCCAGGTCATCTGCCCGGTTCGCATGGCCTACGATGCCGAGGCAGGCGAGCTGACCGTCACGAACAAGCGCTGGTTTACTACCCTCGAGGATGTCTGCCTGTCGGCGGAGACCCTGGTAGACGGCGATGTAGTGTGCCGCAAGACGCTTATGCCCGGCGCGGTGGCTCCCGGCGAATCCGTCCAGCTGCCACTGGTGATTCGCGAGGCCGCGGTAGGCGAGACCCTGCTGACCGTGCGCGCCTACACCATGGCGGCTCACGCCTGGTGCGAGCCGATGTTCCAGCTGGGCGCAAGCCAGTTTGCCATCGCAAACCATCCGGCGCCGGCCATCGCCGCCCCCGCTCGTCCTGAGCTTACGGTCGAGGAGACCGAGCAAGAGATCCGCATTCACTCCCTCAACGGTGAGCTGACCTTCAGCAAAGTCAACGGTACCGTGAGCGAGTGGAAGGCATCCGGCCGCGACGTAATGGCCTCTGGTCCCCAGGTTGGTTTTTGGCATCCGCTCGTCGACAACCACGCTCAGGAGTATGACTCCCTGTGGAAGGACAACTTCATCGATGTGATGCAGACGTCTACCCGCAAGGTTTCTTGGAAGCAGGACGGCAATGCGGTCGTCGTTACCGTGAGCCAGCGTATCGCTCCTCCCGTCCGCGCGTTCGGCATGCGCGTCGAGCTCGTCTACACCGTGCTTCCGAGCGGTCGCGTCGACCTCAAGGTTTCCGGCGAGCCCTACGGCGATTACTCGGATATCATCCCGCGCATCGGCATCTCCTTCGAGGTCCCCGGTTGCAATCGTGCCGTCGAGTGGTGTGGCCACGGCCCGGGCGAGAACTATCCGGACTCGCTGCGCGCCAACCCGGTCGGTCATTACCGCACTACGGTCGACGACATGTTCACGCCCTACGTTATGCCTCAGGACTGCGCCAACCGTGAGGGTACCCGCTGGGTTGCCCTGCGCTCCAGTCACGGTGACGGCGTGTTGGTGACTCGTCCGGCTGATGCCGCCTCCAACCCGTTCTCGTTCTCGGCATGGCCCTATAGCTGCGAGGCAATCGATAACGCCAAGCACGTCTATGACCTTGTCAAGGGCGATACGGTCACGGTCAACATCAACGACCAGCTGCTCGGCCTTGGCTCGAACTCTTGGGGTTCCGAGGTACTCGATTCCTACCGCACCCGTTTTGAGAGCTTCAGCTTTGAGGTGTCCCTGCGACCGCTGACGTCTGCCGATCTGGCTCAGGCGCTGGCACCCATTAAGGAGGCATAAGTCATGCATGTCTTTAACTCGCGCGCCGATTTCGACGCTCAGATGAAGTCCGTCAAGAAGTGGATGCGCACCGGCCAGGCGCTCGATGGTGTTGCCGACCTGCAGCACGACGTGGCGTACTCCATCGGCGACTCGTTGGTGTACTGGTGGGTGAACGCCCACGAGGCAGCTACCGCCGATCTGGTCGGTCACCGTCGCTACCATGCCGTGCTCGCCCCGCTCGACGGCGACCTGACCGTCGAGGTGGCTTCCAAGACGGATCTTACCTGCACGCGCGCCTACAGCGATATCGACGATCGCGAGCGCTTTGAGGGTACGGGGGAGACCGTGACGATTCCCGCCGGCGGCGTTGCCGTCGTCGAGATCGACGAGGCCTACCGTGTCGTGGCCGATGCCGCGGATCCCCGCGTCGTGGTACTGCACGTGACGGTTGAAGGTTATTCCTTCCCCAACAAGTAGTATTCGTCCGTTTGGACGTTTGCTTCGCGCCGTTAAGGGGGATGGCTTTGTTGACTCCCTTTTCCCCATTCCCCTTAGCAGGTGCGTCGTCCACGATTGCGCTTGCAGTCCGGACGGTTTTAGATGAGATATAACGGATGATTGGGAGGGCTTATGAGCTCTGAAAAACGAGGAACGATCGGTTCGTTCGCTCTGCTGGGCATGACGGTCGCCGCCGTGTTCGGTATCAAGAACATCATCAACAACAACGCGGCCATCGGCTTGGCAGCTGCGCCGTCGTTCTTCTTCGCCACGCTTTTGTACTTTGTCCCCTATACCCTGGTTACCGCTGAGTTCGTCGGCCTCAACAGGGACTCCGAGTCTGGCGTGTACGCATGGGTTAAGACCTCGATGGGTGGTCGCTGGGCGTTCCTGACGGCATTTAGCTACTGGTTCGTTAACCTGTTCTACTTTGCGTCCGTCCTGCCCAACGTCATCATTTACGCGAGCTACGTGTTCTTTGGTGCCAATGCCGAGCTCTCGCAGCTGTGGATCACCATTATCGAGATCGTCGTCTTTGCTATCGCCACGTGGGTTTCGACCAAGGGCGCTAAGTGGATCGGCTCCATTTCCTCCTTCGGCTCGACCGCGGCTCTCGGCCTGACTGCCGTGTTCATCTTGCTGTCCCTGGCTGCTGCCTTTGGCGGCGTCGAGTTCGCTACGGCTCCTACCCCCGCTAACATGGCTCCCGACATGAGCAACTTCGCAACTATGTGGGGCTTCTTCGGTACGCTTGCCTGGATCATCCAGGGCGTTGGCGGCGCTGAGTCTGTCGGCGTGTTCCTTAACGACCTTAAGGGCGGCGTCAAGGCCTTCGTGCGCACCGTCGTTATCGCCGGCCTGACCATCGGCCTTCTGTACGCAGGTGCTTCGCTGCTGGTCAACCTGTTCATTCCCGAGGGCGGTGTTGCCATCTCCACCGGTATCTTCGACGTATTCGGCGCTGTCTTTGCCCACTTTGGCATTCCCATGGAAGTGTCCACGCGCGTCATTGGCCTGATCCTTCTCGCTGCCACGCTGGGCTCCCTCATGATGTGGACCTCTGCTCCCATCAAGGTCTTCTTCACCGAGATCCCCAAGGGCGTCTTTGGTAGCAAGATCGTCGAGCTCAACGAGCACGGCATTCCCGCCCGCGCCGCTTGGCTGCAGTTCGCCATCGTCGTCCCCATCCTGATCATCCCGGCCCTGGGCTCCGGCAACCTCGACGACCTGCTCATGATCGTCACCAACATGACGGCTGCCACTGCTCTGCTCCCGCCGCTGCTGATCCTGCTTGCCTACTTTATGCTGCGCAAGAACTTCGACGCCGCTCCCCGTGACTTCCGCATGGGCTCGCGCAGCTTTGGTCTGGTCGTTGCCGCATTCCTGCTTGTGGTCTTCTGCTTTGTGCTTGTCTGCGGCACCATCCCGCTCGATCAGCCGCTGTGGCTGACGCTGGTCTACAACGTTGGCGGTGTGGTTGTCTTCCTGGGCCTTGCCGTGATGTGGTACAACCGCTATATCAACCGCCTGCGCGAGACCGATCCCGAGGCCGCCGAGAGCGAGCTGCGCCCCTCCGTCCTCGACATGATGGAGTAGCGGCTAGGATTAATCTACGGCTGTGGAATAAATCGATTCCCTTTCCTAAGGAGGGGCCTTACGAGGCCCCCCTTGTGTTTTGGGGCATGGTTTTGGACCCCGTGGTCAAAAAATGCCAAATATGAGTACTGTTGCAAAAGAGGTGTCATATTATTCGGCCTGTTCTGAGCAAAAACGGGCTCAAAATCAATTTATATAACCCCCTTTAAAGGGCGTTTGACGGCTTTCAACCTCTTCGAATCGCTCAAAGGAGGCAATTTGCTCTCGATTTTGCTGCTACTAAATTGGTGACAGTACTCATATTTGCCACTTTTTGCCCACGAGGTGTTCAGAGGAGCTCTCGACAAGCATCTAACGCTACAATAACTACCACGTGGCTGGGTTTGCCGGCCGAATGTGCGATGCCGTGGGAGGGGACATGGTCGAGTTTACAAAGACGATTAAAGATCCGTTGGGACTGCATGCCCGCCCGGTTGCGCTGCTCTATGACATAATTGCCAAGCATCGTAGCAACGTATCGGTCAGCATCGGCGATCGCCATACCGACGGCCGCGATGTAATGGGGCTCATGGCTCTCTACGGCGAGTGCGGCGAGGACATCATCTTCCGCATTTCGGGCGTAGACGAGGCCTCGTGTGTCACGTCGATCAGAAACCTCTCCCTCTAAACGCAACAATGTGACAAAGGGGCTGTCCCCTTGTCACACCTGTTTCATATGGGAAACTTTTTCGAAAACTGAATAGGGACCCTTTCCAAAAAGTTAACCACGTGCTAGTTTACTGTAGCGAACATAGACGTGGTTAACTTTTGCTGCGTCGATGTTGAGGACGAACTGACGTTAGGAGCACACTCATGTCTTGCGGACCGCAGATGCCGGCCATGCCGCTTTCGATGGTGAAAGCGGGCGAAACCGTGCACGTGTCTCGTGTAAAGGGCAATGAGGACATGAAGCACCACCTCAAGGACCTCGGCTTTGTCGAGGGCAGTGAGGTTCACGTGGTGAGCTCGAGTGGCGCCAATATCATCGTCACCGTGCTGGGCGCACGCTTTGGTATCGACACCAAGGTCGCCATGCACATCATGACCGTCGGTTAGTTCGCAGCATTTCATAAAAGCTGAAAGGGGGAAAAGAATATGAAGACGTTGGGTGACGTTAAGGTGGGCGAGAGCTCTACCATCGTCAAGCTTCACGGCGAGGGCGCGCTTCGCCGTCACCTTATGGACCTGGGCCTCATCAAGGGCACTTCGTTCAAGGTCGTTAAGGTTGCACCGCTCGGAGATCCGGTCGAGATCAACGTGCGCGGCTACGAGCTTTCCATCCGCAAGGAGGAGGCTGCCGTCGTCGAGGTCCAGTAAGGGCCCGCGGCAACTATTTATGCAGATAAAGTTAGGTTTTTCTAACTTAAATTTGCAATGTTGAAGCACATTATCCAGCCCGTGCGGAGAAAGCAGCGCGGGCACACAAGGAAGAAGGATTGAATGGCGGATTCTCAGATCCATGTCGCGCTGGCGGGTAACCCCAACTGCGGCAAGACCACGCTTTTCAACCTGATCACCGGCGCCAACGGCTACGTTGGCAACTGGCCCGGCGTCACGGTTGAGAAAAAGGAAGCCAAGCTCCTGAGTGACAAGAACGTCACGATTACGGACCTCCCCGGCATCTACTCGCTTTCCCCCTACAGCCCCGAGGAGCAGTGCTCGCGCGACTACCTCATGAGCGGCGAGCCCGATGTCGTTGTCCAGGTGGTCGACGCGACCAACCTTGAGCGCAATCTGTACCTGGCACTTCAGGTCATCGAGACCGGCCTGCCCGTGGTCGTCGCCCTCAACATGGCCGACCTGGTCGAGAAGAACGGCGACAAGATTGACACGGACAAGCTTTCCAAGAAGCTCGGCTGCCCGGTCATGATGATCTCGGCTCTTAAGAACAAGGGCATTACCGAGCTCTTTGAGCAGGTCAAGAAGTCCGCTGCTTCCAAGGGCCAGGTGCCGGAGCACAAGTTCGATTCCTCTATCGAGGACGTTCTGGACCATATCGAGAACAACCTGCCGGCGAGCGTTCCCGCCAACAAGCGTCGCTACTACGCTGTCAAGCTGTTTGAGCGCGATGCGGACGCCTGCAAGCTCATCAACCTCACCAAGGAGAAGGCCGCTCGCGTCGAGCAGCTGGTCGCCCAGTGCGAGCAGGATTGCGACGACGACGCCGAGTCCATCATCACCGGCGAGCGCTATGGCGTGATTGCCCACATTATCGACGAGTGCATGACCAAGGCTCCGGCCAAGATGAGCACCTCCGAGAAGATCGACCGCGTGGTTACCAACCGTATCCTGGGCCTGCCGATCTTTGTGGTCATCATGTTCTGCGTGTACTACATCGCCGTTTCCACCCTGGGCGGCACGGTGACCGACTTCACCAACGACCAGCTCTTCGGCACCGACGGCTGGTACGTGCTCGGTCAGGGTCGCGACGCCTATGACGCAGCTGTTGAGGCTGCGGGCGACAACGCCGACTCGGTCGACCCGGCGCAGTACGGCCCCTATGTCCCGGGTATCACCACCGCGGTGCATGACGCTCTCGTGGCGGGCGGTACCGAGGACGGTGGTCTGGTCGATTCGCTGGTCTGCGACGGCATCGTGGCTGGCATCGGCGCCATCATGGGCTTCGTCCCGCAGATGTTCCTGCTCTTTGTGATGCTGTCTTTCTTGGAGGACTGCGGTTACATGGCCCGCGTCGCCTTCATCATGGACCGCGTGTTCCGCCGCTTTGGCCTGTCCGGTAAGTCCTTTATCCCCATGCTCGTGTCCTCGGGCTGCGGCGTCCCCGGCGTCATGGCTACCAAGACCATCGAGAACGAGAAGGACCGCCGCATGACGGTCATGACCACCACGTTCATCCCTTGCGGCGCCAAGCTGCCGATCATCGCCCTGCTTATGGGTTCCATCATTGGCGACTCTTCTACCACCGCTGCGTGGATCAGCCCGCTCTTCTACTTCCTGGGCGTCTTTGCCGTCATTGCCTCGGGCCTCATGCTCAAGAAGACCAAGCTCTTCGCCGGCCGCCCGACGCCGTTTGTTATGGAGCTTCCTGCCTACCACTTCCCGGCGATCCGCTCTTGGGCGCTGCACGTGTGGGAGCGCTGCTTCGCCTTTATCAAGAAGGCCGGCACGGTCATCTTTGCGTCCACCGTCGTCGTTTGGTTCCTCTCCAACTTTGGTAGCTACAACGGCGCCTTTGGCTACCTGCCTTCCATGGAGGGCATCCCCGAGGAGTTCATGGATTACTCCGTGCTTGCCATGTTCGGCAACCTGGTCGCTTGGATCTTCGCCCCGCTCGGCTTTAGCACCTGGCAGGCCACCGCACTGACCGTCTCTGGCCTCGTCGCCAAGGAGAACGTTGTCGCCACCGCCGGCTCGCTGCTGTCCGTTGCCGACGCCGGCGAGACCGACCCGAGCCTGTGGACCGCGTTTGCGGCTATGTTCCCGACCATGGGCGCTTGCGTCGCCTTTGGTGCCTTCAACCTGCTGTGCGCTCCGTGCTTTGCCGCTATCGGCACCATCCGTAACCAGATGAACTCCGGTAAGTGGACCGCGATTGCCATCGGCTACGAGTGTGCCTTTGCTTGGGTCATCGGCCTGTTCATCAACCAGTTCTATAACCTGCTTGTTCTTGGGCAGTTTGGTATCTGGACGGTTGTGGCCATCGTGCTGCTGGCTGCGATGCTCTTCCAGATCTTCCGTCCCATGCCCAAGCATGCATGGACCGACGAGGACGAGACCAACACCGCTTCTGCCACGGTTTCCGCCTAAGTCCGAATAAGGATTAGCCCCTTTTCACGAGCCCGGGTGTCCCAGCGACACTCGGGCTTTTTGGTGCAATGGGGGAGAGATTGCTTTGTTCCAGAAGTTAAGATGTGACGTTTCCGCAGATAAAACCGACCAAAATAAACCTGCCCCTTTTTGGCAGGTGGAAGATGGGGTAAAGTAAATGGTGGTTAACTAGAGGAGGCTTGCTATGGCACCTATCGATATTGTTGTGTTGGCTGTTATCGGCATTGCGTTTGTCGCCGTGTGCGTGCGCATCTACCGCAAAGGCACCTGCGCCGATTGCGCTCAGGGTGGCGTTTGCACGGGACATTGCTCCAACAAAAAGACCTGCGCCGCACTTAAGGGCGTAGACAAAATTGCCGAAGACTTGGGCCGCGGGATCAAATAGGACTCAGGCATCAAAGCGCCCCGCGAGCATCCGTTCACGGGGGCGCTTTGTGCATTCGGGGGCGAGCGCGGCGATTGGACTCGATGCCGCCGGCCGTCCGCATTTGAGTCGTTAGGGAGGGTGCCCCCTCTTGCGGCGTACATTTTTGGGAATATTCAGCAAACGTATGTCCCGATAGAGGGGCAGAACGGCTGTTTTAAGTGCCTCCGATGGCGTAATTCGCCATCGGAGGCACTTATTTATGCCGATCGGGCGCAAAATGCGCACCAAATGGGGCGTCGAGGACGCTGCGCGGCGCACTCCGATGCTGAATATTCCCAAAAATGTACGTCGGGACATGACCCACCTGGGCAAAAGCACACAAGTTCGGTGTTCAGGGGTGCCAGTATCGGCGGTATACTGGAGTTTTGTGAACCGAGCAGAAGCCGGGGGAACACGTGCGCTCGGGCACCGCTCGGTTGCTGCTACGATAGATAGGTCAGTAATTTGCCGCCGAGCGGCTCAAACGAAAGGAAGCCTGCATGGAGTCATCCGCCTACCCGATGCTCTTTAGTCCGATCAAGGTCGGTACGACCGAGGTCAAGAACCGCGTCTTTATGCCGCCGGTGTCTACCAACCTGGCCGATCACGGCTATGTGACCGACGACTTGGTCGATCATTACCGTGCCCGCGCCAAGGGCGGCGTGGGCCTGATCATCACTGAGGTCGTGACGGTCGAGCCTACCTATACCTATCTGCCGGGTGACATGTGCTGCTACGACGACACGTTTATCCCTGGCTGGGAAAAGCTCGCCGCCGCCGTCCACGAGTATGGCTGCAAGATCATGCCGCAGCTCTTCCACCCCGCCTACATGGCCTTTAACATTCCGGGCACCCCGCGCCTCATCGCTCCGTCCTTTGTGGGCCCGTCCTATGCCCGCGAGGCTCCGCGTCCCATCACCATCGACGAGATCCACGAGCTCACGCATCAGTTCGGCGACGCTGCCGTGCGTATGCAGAAGGCCGGCGTCGATGGCGTCGAGGTTCATGCGGCGCACGCCCATGGCATGCTCGGCGGCTTTTTGACCCCGCTCTACAACAAGCGTACCGACGAGTACGGCGGCTCGCTCGACGCCCGCATGCGCTTCTTGCTCGAGGTCATCGCCGAGATTCGCGAGCGCTGCGGCAAGGACTTTATCATCGACGTCCGTATCTCGGGTGACGAGTACACCGATGGCGGCCTGACCCTCAACGACATGATCTACGTCTCGCGCCGCTTGGAGAAGGCCGGCGTCGACATGATCCACGTGTCGGGCGGCACTACCATCAAGCGCGGCTCCGCCATTCCCGCCGCCGGTACGCAGCAGGCCTCGCACGCCGCCTGCTCGCGCGAGATCAAAAAGCATGTGAATATTCCCGTTGCCACGGTCGGCCGCATCAACGAGGCATGGATTGCCGAGGAGCTGATCGAGGACGGTGCTGCCGACATCTGCATGATGGGCCGTGCCAATCTGTGCGATGCCGAGTTCTGCAACAAAGCGGCTGCCGGCAACGCCGACGAGATCCGTCCCTGCATCGGCTGCCTGCGCTGCCTGAACGGCATTATGTTTGGCAAGCGCATCTCCTGCACCGTCAACCCGGACGTGGAGCGCGATGAGGCTGGCTACGAGCTTGCCGCCGAGGCCAAGAACGTACTGGTTGTGGGCGCCGGTCCTGCGGGCATGGAGGCAGCCTACATTGCCGCCAAGCGCGGTCACAACGTGGTACTCGTGGATAAGCAGGACGAGCCGGGCGGCGAGATGCGCATCGCGGCCGTTCCGCCGGCAAAGCAGGAACTCACCCGTGTGATCAAGTATCAGTACCGTCGCCTGGCCGAGGCCGGCGTCACATGCGTCTTTGGCACCGAGCTCTCGGCCGAGGACATTCAGCGTGACTACGCGGGCTACGAGGTCGTCCTGGCCTATGGCGCCGAACCCATCGCCCCGGCCTTTATGCAGGGCTTTAAGCAGGTCATGACGGCTGATGACCTGCTGGGCGGCAAGGCTTTCCCGGGCAAGAAGATTGTCATCGTGGGCGGCGGCACCGTCGGCTGCGAGACGGCCGATTACCTGGCCCCGTTGGTCAACGATCTGTCGCCGGCAAACCGCGACGTCACCGTTATCGAGATGACCAAGACGCTCGCCGCCAACGAGGGTGGTGCCGGTCGCGCGGTCCTCATCACGCGCATGCTCTCCAAGGGCGTTCACGTGCTGACCGAGGCCAAGGTGACCGAGATTACCGAGGACACCATCAGCTACGAGAAGGACGGCGAGGCCCACACCATCGCCGATGCCGATACGCTGGTGCTCGCCATGGGCTATCGTCCCAATACCAAGTTGGCCGACGACCTTGCCGCTGCCGGTATTGCCACCCACGTGCTGGGCGATGCCAACAAGTGCGGTAACATCCGCGATGCCATCGGCGATGGCTACAAGGTTGCCTGCGAGCTCTAGTCAACCCCTTGTTGCGTGGGGGCAGGTTACTTTGCACCAACTTGGTGCATGTAAATCTGGCCCCATTGCACCATTGCGGCTTCATGGAGTAGCGCCCGTACGCATCGAATTTCTCCTCTCATAGATGTGCGGCACGAAGAGCCCCGAGTTCATACGAGCTCGGGGCTCTTTTCGTTTGGATTGCAGGCGTATTGACAGACGAAAACAGCCTGTGTCCGGTATTGAGCCATACGAAAGCGAAATTATGCGTCTTAATTCCGTACGCAAATAAAGACGAAAACCGTTTGCGTCTTTGATAAATCAGTACGCAAACGGTTTTCGTCTTATAATACGGTTATGAATGGTACGAAACGAGAGGGTTGTGCATATGGTTGTTAGAGAGAACCCTACAGTCGAATACAAGGAAAGCGTTACGCCGACGTTTCTTAAAACGGTGAGCGCCTATGCAAACTACGGGACGGGCAAGATTGAGTTTGGCGTTGATGACGAGGGCGTGGCTGTCGGCCTTGCAGATCCGGTCGCAGAGTGTCTCCGCATCGAGAACATGATTAATGACAGCTTGGATCCCGCTCCCCGTTACACGCTCGAGCGCGATGAGAAACACGGGACCGTAATCCTTACGGTTTATGAGGGCCAGGACAAACCCTATCGAAGCAAGGGAAAGGCCTACAGGCGAAACGATTCGGCAACGGTGGAGGTCGACCGGTTTGAGTATGGCAGGCTGACGCTCGAAGGCAGCAACGTAACGTTCGACGCGCTCACGTCGGCTCGCCAGGACTTGAGTTTTCACACGCTCGAGCATAAGTGTGTTGAACATCTCGGCATTTCCGAGCTAACGCCGGATATTATGCGCACGCTTCGCTTGCTCGGCAAAGATGGCTATACCAACGCTGCGGCGATTTTGGCGGATAAGAATGATTTTCCGGGCATCGACTGCGTCCGTTTTGGCGAAACCGAGGATGTGATCTTGGACCGTGAGACGGCGACAAATGTATCCGCAATTGAGCAGGTGGACAGGGCGGTGGCTATGTTTGCACGCTACTACCGTTTTGAGCGTATCGAAGGGATGGAGCGCGTCCAAACCGATCGAATTTCTCTTGAGGCATTCCGCGAAGCTGTTGCAAACGCTTTGGTGCATCGGACGTGGGACGTTCGAGCGAATGTTCAAATTGCCTTGTACGACGATCGTGTTGTTGTGACTTCGCCCGGATCACTGCCTGCCGGTTTGACGACGGAACAATACCTGTATGGGCAGATATCCGTGCTCAGAAACCCAATTGTCGCCGAGGTCTTTTTAAAGCTGGATTACATCGAGAAATTTGGCACGGGAATCGCGCGCATTAGACGTGCCTATCGCGATTCGATCAATCAACCAATTTTTGATGTTCGCGGCGGCATGGTGGCCGTCACATTGCCCGCTACCGATGCCTTTGAAGGGTCCGAGGAAGAGATTCGGGTTCTCAATGCCTTGTCGGGCGGGCGAATTATGTCGCGAAGCGAGATTGAAAAACAGACGGGGCTGAGCCGCATGCGGACGTTGGCGGCACTCGAATCTCTGCTTGAACGGAATGCAATCGTAAGGCAGGGAACCGGGCGGGCCACGAAATACGAGCGCTCATAGTCCAAAAGAGCCATGGTACAAGACGGACCCCAAGCCAGCGTTGGCTTGGGGTCCGTTATATCCCGGATGGTAACGGGCCGATTATTGTCAAGTTATAGCAAAGTATAGCGACGTACAGCAAAGTATAGTGAAATATGGCAAGCCGTATAGCGCGCCTTGATTATCAACCCTTGATTATCAACCGTCCGTATTTCACAGCAACTTATAACAGGCTCGGGGTGCCAATTTGGGGTGCGGTAGTGCTGCGTCACGAAAAGGGCCTATCTACTACGTTTAAGCCGCAGGGGCCAACCATAGTTGGCTTTTACGAAAATCGACAAGCTGTCTACCTGCGGTTTTGTTTTCACGGTTTTCGGTATGGCCGAGGCTATCCGTGTTAACGTAGTAGATGGGCCACTTTTGTGGCAAGGGGGCCGATCTGCGGGCCAGGGTAGCTAAAAGAGCCCCGTCCCAAAAAGACTGATTGGGAGCTGGGGCGTGTCGATGCGATAGTATTACGTGGTGGAATTCGACAAACCGTGAGCTTCATACGAGGGCTTTATGGAACAACACCAGCATTATCAGAGCCTGCAAGATCAGGCATATAACGCATTGCGCTCCAAGATTATCTATGCTGAGCTCAAACCCGGCACGCGCCTTTCGGCGATTGGTCTGGAAAAGGAGACAGGAATCGGGCGCACGCCCATTCGCGAGTCTTTTGTGCGCCTGCGCGAGCAGGAGCTGGTGGAAACGCGTCCCAAAAGCGGCACCTATGTCTCAAAAATCAGCATGGAGCACGCCGAGAACGCCTGCTTCTTGCGCGAGAAACTCGAGAGAAGCGTGCTTATTAAATGCTGTTCGGCCGCCACGCCCGAGCAAAAGCAGCGGCTTGAGCAGATTCTTGCCGAGTCCGAATCGCTCGACCATCGCGAAACGCGTCGCTTTTTCGACTTGGATAACCTGTTTCATGAGACGTGTTTTGAGATTGCCGGCCGCCATATGTTGTGGGATTGGATGAAGAGCGTCAACACGCATTTTGAGCGATACAACTGGTTGCGTATGGTGTCGCAGGATCTGGATTGGGAACCGATTCGTCGGCAGCATCGCCGGATTCTCGAGGCCATTAAGAAGGGCGACACCGACACGGCGAGCTATTTGGCAGAGACGCACTTGCATCTGATGCCCGAGGAGCAGGGCCCGGTTATCGCCTTGCATCCCGACTATTTCGAGCTGCCCAAAGACTCGGCTATCTAACTCGCGCCCTTTATTAGCTGCGGTGAAATTAAGATCGCTCTGCGGGTCTGGTGGCGTAGGCAGTTCGCATAAATGCCTAAAATGGCCCAGACTGCCGACAATTAGGAAACGGGGTGCGCTATGGCGCAGATGAGGATTAAGGACATTGCTGCCGAGGCGGGCGTGAGCCCGGCCACGGTCTCGCGCTATCTCAACAACCGCCCCGGGCAAATGACCGAGGAAACCCGTGCTCGCATCGCGGCGGTTATCGAGCGCACCGGCTATCGCCCTCGCGCCGCCGCGCGCAATCTGCGCAGCTCACGCACCAACCTCATCGGCGTGATTCTGGCCGACATTGCTAACCCGTTCTCCAGCGCCATGCTCGAAGGGCTTTCCGCCAGCGCCGCCGCGCGCGGCTGCTCGCTCATGACGGCCATTAGCGGCAACGACCCCGCCAAGGAGGCAGAGTCGCTCACCAGACTTATCGATGCCGGCGTGGACGGCCTGGTCGTCAATACCTGCGGAGGCAACGACAAGGCGATCGCCGAGGCTGCGGGACGCCTGCCCGTCGTGCTGCTCGACCGCGATGTTGCCAATGGCGGCGTCGATCTGGTGACCTCCAACAACCGTGAGCTGGTCGCCGGCCTGGTAGACGCCTTGGCCTCTGCGGGCAGCGAGCGCCTGTGCCTGCTCACCGAGGCAAGCGACGACAGCCCTGTGCGTCGCGAGCGTGCCGAGGCCTTTGCCGACGAGCTTTCGCGACGCGGCCTTGCGGGTGAGGTCGTCACCCTGGCCGATGGTGGCGCCACGGGTGTCAGTCGCCTGGACGAGACCATCCGCGGCTATGCGGGTAAAAAGCTCGGCCTCATTGCCGTCAACGGTCTGGTCTTCCTGCGCCTGACCGAGGCGCTGGCACAGTTGGGTCCCTCGCTGCCGGCTGGCCTCAAGATCGCGACGTTTGACGATTACCCCTGGAACCACGTGCTCTTTGGCGGTGTGACCACGGCCGCGCAAGACACCCTCGCCATCGCCGAGCGCGTAGTCGAGCGCCTGTCCGAGCGCATCGACGTCGTTACCACTACGGTGGGCGACGCCGCAAAGCTCGCCCCCAAGCGCATCGAGATCCCCGGCCACATCGAACACCGCGCTTCGACCTCGCGCTAGTCTCTTGGCCTCACGGCCTGTTCGCACACGTTTTTTGGGCGCTTGATACGCTTTAACCCTGCGGAAACATTTTTCTGCGATAGTATCTGCGATATAGACCAGTCGAAACCCGCCCGAAAGAAAGGGGAGCGACATGAACCAGCAGAACATCGATTACGTACTCCGCTCCGTAGAGCAGCGTGACATCCGCTTTGTGCGTCTGTGGTTTGTCGACATTCTCGGCCGCCTCAAGAACTTTGCCATTAGCCCCGAGGACCTCGAGGTCGCTTTTGAGGAGGGTATTGGCTTTGACGGCTCCGCCATCGAGGGTTTTGCCACGCCCGAGGAAGCCGACATGCTGGCGTTTCCCGATGCTTCGACCTTCCAGATTTTGCCGTGGCGCCCGAGCCACAATGGCGTCGCCCGCGTGTTCTGCGACGTGTGCACTCCCGATCGCAAGCCGTTTGCCGGCGACCCGCGCGATGCCCTGCGTCGCATGTTCCGCAAGGCCGAGAAGGCCGGCTATCTGCTCAACGTGGGCGCCGAGCTGGAGTATTACTACTTCCCCGACGAGCATACCCCCGAGCCGCTTGACAACGTGGGCTACTTCGATCTTTCGGTGAGCGATGCCGCCCGCGACCTGCGTCGCAACACGGTCCTCACGCTCGAGAAGATGTCCGTGCCCGTGGAGTACACCTTCCACGCCGCCGGCCGCTCGCAGCACGGCATGAGCCTGCGTCACGCCGAGGCCCTGAGCATGTCCGACGCCGTCACCACGGCCAAGCTCATCATTAAGCAGCAGGCCTACGAGAGCGGTTGCCACGCTTCCTTTATGCCCAAGCCGTTGGCGGGCGAGGACGGCAGCGCCATGTTTTTGCATCAGTCGCTGTTCGACCACGACGGCAACAACGTCTTTTGGGGCGAGGACGACGAGAAGTACCACCTCTCCGAAATCGCCAAGCACTACATGGCCGGCATCTTGGCGCACGCGCGCGAGATCAGCGCCATCACCAACCCCACGGTCAACTCGTACAAGCGCATCACCACGGGCGGCGACTCCGTGCCGCAGTACGCCACGTGGGGCCTGCGCAACCGCGCGAGTATGGTCCGCATCCCGGTCTACAAGCCCGGCAAGCAGCTGTCCACGCGTATCGAGTTGCGCAGCCCCGACCCCATGGCCAACCCGTACCTGGTCAACGCCGTCACGCTGGCGGCTGGTCTGGACGGCATCGAGCGCAAGCTGGAGCTCCCGCCCGAGGCCACGGCCGAGACGCTCAAGCTTACCGACCGTCAGATGGTCGAGGCCGGCTACACGCCGCTGCCGCGCTCGCTCAAAGAGGCGCTCGACGTGTTTGAGGACTCGCAGTTTATGAAGGATGCCCTCGGCGAGCACATCCACAGCTTCTTCCTCAAAAAGAAGCGCGACGAGTGGCATAAGTTTGAGTCTACGATCACCGAGTGGGAGATCAAGCACTATCTGGCGAACTCCTAATCGCGCTGGCTTGTTCCAGTACGATTGAGCTCATTTCTTTGGAGGCCGATATGTCCGAAAAGAGTGCCCTGTTCATGGCGCGCACGACGCGCTTCCACGAGTTTGCCCGCAGCCTGACGACCACCCTGGGTGTCGAGGTGAGCCTGGCAACCCCCGATTCGCCGACTGCGGCGCACGACTTTGACCTGCTGATTCTCGATTCAGATGGCATCCGCAGCGACCGCATCGATCAGATTGCCAAGTGGCTTGACGATCGTGGTGGCGTCCCCATGTTGGTGATCGTTGACGACGAGGCGCTCGGTACCCTGCGCCTGCCGAATCACGCGCATGCCGACTTTGTGTGCCCCACGGCGACGCCCAACGAGCTCAAGGCTCGCGCGCAGCGCCTGATGGGCGAGGAGGAGACCGTCACCGCCGATGATGTGCTCAACATCGATAACCTCGAGATTAATCTGGCTACCTACCAGGTGACACTCGATAACGAGCCCATCGACCTGACGCTGATGGAGTACTCGCTGCTGAGCTTTTTGGCGACGCACCCCAACCGCGCCTACAGTCGCGAGGTGCTGCTGCACCGCGTATGGGGCTTTGAGTACTGCGGCGGCACGCGCACCGTCGACGTGCACATCCGACGCATCCGCTCCAAGGTGGGCCCGCAGATCGCGGCGCACATCACCACCGTCCGCGGCGTGGGATATCTGTTTAAGGACTAGATTTCCACCACAAAGGGGACAGGCACCTTTGTGGTGGTTTTGCCGCAGGTGCGGGTTCCCTTCGAGTTTGCAGCAGAACTTAAGCCTTCCTAAAAGATTGCGTTCTCGTACACGTACGCCCGCATATTGGGGTACAACTCAACGTGAACAATGATGGCCCGCCACGTGTTTGGCGGGCCATTGGTTATTTGACGAAAGGATCGCAGCCATGAGCGAGAACGATTCCCAGCGTCCCCAGGATGTTGGCAATGCCGGCGAGACTCAGCAGCAGCCGCGCGTGCAGGTGGAGTCGACGCCTGCCGACGGCAACAACATTCCCTACGTGCAGGCCTACGACACGCAGACCGGAAAGCCGCTGGGCAGCCAGCAGGTTGTAAACAAGCACACGGTGGTCAAGACCAAGACCAAAAAGCTGCCGATCTTTATTACGGCGCTCGCCGGCTGCGCCTGTGGCGCCCTGCTGGTCATTGCGCTCATTATGAGCGGTACGCTCAACATTGGCGGTGGCAAGAATGCCGTGACGGCGGGTGCTTCGGGTTCATCGACGCAAAAGATCACCATCGATTCCGAGGACACTACGCTGGCCGAGGCCGTTTCTGCCAAGGCCCTGCCCTCCGTCGTTTCCATCACCGCCACGTCGAGCGGCAGCCAGAATGGCTCGCTTTCGCAGTCTGCCGACGAGTCGGACAACTCGGGCAGCGTCGGTTCGGGCGTGGTGCTCGATACCGAGGGCCATATCCTCACCAACAACCACGTGGTCGATGGCTATGACCAGTACGTGGTGACCATGGACGACGGCACCACCTACGAGGCCGAGTTCGTGGGCAACGACGCTTCGAGCGACCTGGCCGTCATCAAGCTCAAGGACGCCGACGCCTCCAAGCTCACGCCGATTGAGATCGGTGATTCCTCCAAGCTCAACGTGGGCGAGTGGGTCATGGCGATCGGCTCGCCCTTCGGCAACGAACAGTCTGTCTCCACCGGTATCGTCTCGGCGCTGTATCGCTCCACGGCCATGAGCTCTACCGGCGGCAACACCATCTATGCCAACATGATCCAGACCGATGCCGCCATCAATCCGGGCAACTCCGGCGGCGCGCTCGTCAACGACAATGGCGAGCTTGTGGGTATCAACTCGCTTATCGAGAGCTACTCGGGCTCCAGCTCGGGCGTGGGTTTTGCCATTCCGGTTAACTACGCCAAGAACATTGCCGACCAGATCATCGACGGTAAGACGCCGGTGCATCCGTACATGGGCGCTACGCTTTCGAGCGTCAATGCGCTTAACGCCCGCACCAACAAGTTGAGCACCGATAGCGGCGCGTATGTGGCGAGCGTCGTTGAGGATGGTCCTGCCGCCAAGGCCGGCATTCAGGAGGGCGACGTCATCACCAAGCTGGGCGACGATGAGATTTCGAGCGCCGACGGCCTGATCATCGCGCTGCGCAGCCACGAGGTGGGCGAGAAGGTCGAGATCACGCTCATGCGCGGCAAGGAAGAGAAGAAGGTCACGGTTGAGCTGGGCTCCGACGAGGAGCTGCAGAACCAGCAGCAGAACGACAGCGCGACCGATACCGGCAACGGCGGTATTACCGACGAGCAGCTGCGCCAGTATCTGGAGGAGCTGCTTGGCCAGCAGGGTCAGGGTCAGGGCAACGGTCAGGGTTTCTAACGAACCGTATTGCACATATCGAAGCCAGAGGGGACTGTCCCGCCGACGCGGGACAGTCCCCTCTTTTCTTATTGATCCGTTGGGGACGGGGAAACGGATCATTTAGAAATGGCAAGGGCATGAGTTGATCGCGCGATCCACTCCGGTCTGGCGGCTGCCGATTCGGTGCGGTTCGAAAGGGTTATTCGGCGCCATGGTGACCGGTGGTACTCTTGTATCCGTTTGAAATCGAGCGAAGGAGTGCCGCTATGGAGCAATCGAGCCTGTTTGGTGACGGTGTGGACATCGATACCGAAACGCCCGCGAGCGAGGATACCGCTGCACCGGCCGATGCCCGTGCCCAGGCGGCGGCGCGTGCGGCCGAGCTGCGCCACGAGCTCGATTACCACGCCTACCGCTACTACATGCTCGATGCGCCCGAGATCACGGATGCCGCCTTCGACAAAATGCTCGTTGAGCTCCAGCAGATCGAGGCCACCTACCCCGACCTGGTGACGCCCGACAGCTATACCCAGCGCGTGGGCGGCTACGTGAGCGAGCAGTTTACGCCGGTCACGCACATGGCACGCATGTATTCCATGGACGATGCCATGGATCTGGACGAGCTCGACGCGTGGCTCCAGCGCACCGAGGATGCGCTCGGAGCCGGTAGCGTCACCTATACCTGCGAGCTTAAGATCGACGGTCTGGGCGTGGCGCTTGCCTACCAAAACGGCACCTTTGTGCGCGCGGCCACACGCGGCGACGGCACCACGGGCGAGGACGTGTCGCTCAACGTGCGTACCATCAAGGATGTGCCCATGCACCTGTCCGAGCCGGCGCTCGCCCACATGGGCGCCGACCGCGAGCGTGCCATCGAAGTACGTGGCGAGGTCTATATGCCCAAGGGCAGCTTTGTGCGTCTGAATGAAGAGGCCGATGCCGAGGGTCGCGACCCCTTCGCCAACCCGCGCAACGCCGCTGCCGGATCGTTGCGCCAGAAGGATCCCAAGGTCACGGCACGCCGCGACCTGGCCACCTTTATCTACGCCATTGCCGATACCGATCCGCTGCACGTCCACAGCCAGCGCGAATTTCTCGACTGGCTGCGCAGCGCCGGCTTCAGCGTCAACCCCAACGTGGCCCGCTGCGCCACGCCGGCTGAGGTTCACGAGTTCTGTGCCCAGGCCCTCGAGCATCGCGGCGACTTGGACTACGACATCGACGGCGTGGTCGTAAAGGTCGACAGCTTCCAGCAGCAGCTCGACCTGGGCTTTACCGCCCGCGCACCGCGCTGGGCCATTGCCTTTAAGTTCCCGCCCGAGGAAAAGCAGACCATCCTGCGCGAGATTCGCATCCAGGTGGGCCGCACTGGTGTGCTCACGCCGGTCGCCGAGTTCGACCCGGTGACGGTCGCCGGCTCCACCATCGCGCGCGCCACGCTGCACAACATCGACGAGATCCGCCGCAAAAACGTGCGCGAGGGCGATACCATCATCGTGCACAAGGCGGGCGACGTGATTCCCGAGGTCGTGGGCCCGGTGCTCGACAAGCGCCCGGCCGATTCGGTCGACTGGCACATGCCCGAGGTCTGCCCCGTGTGCGGTAGCCCCGTGGTTCACGAGGATGGCGAGGTTGCCTACCGCTGCGTGTCCATCGACTGCCCCGCACAGCTCAAGGAGCGTTTGCTCCACTGGGTGAGCCGCGGCTGCATGGACGTCGATGGCCTGGGCGACGAGATCGTCGACAAGATGATCGCTGCCGGCCTGATCCACGATGTCGCGGACTTCTACCAGCTCACGGTCGACGACATCGCAGGCCTGGACACGGGCCGCACCTATGCCAGCTCCAACAGCAAAAAGGGCGTCAAGAAGGGCGATCCCATCCCGGTGGGCCTCAAGACGGCCGAGAAAATCATCACCGAGCTCAACAAGTCCAAGAGCCAGCCACTCGGTCGCGTGCTGTTTGCCCTGGGCATCCGCCACGTGGGCAAAAGCGTGGGCGAGGTCATCGCCGAGCGATTCCTGTCGATTGACAAGCTCATCTTGGCGAGCGAAGAGGACATCGCCGAGTGCGAGGGCATCGGCCCCAAGATTGCGGCGAGCGTCAAGCAGTTCCTGGCTGTGCCCGAGAACCTTGCCGTGCTGGAGCGCCTACGCCAGGCGGGCCTGTCGCTCGAGGTTGACTTGGGCGCCGCACACGCGCAAGCCGCGGCCGATGCAGGCGTGGCCGGCGAGCTCGCCGACGCTCAACCGCTCGCGGGTCTGACCTTTGTGCTCACGGGCACGCTCGTCAACCGCACACGCGACGAGGCGGGCGCGGCGCTCAAGGTGCTCGGCGCCAAGGTCTCGGGCAGTGTTTCAAAGAAGACGAGCTATCTGGTCGCCGGCCCCAAAGCGGGCTCCAAGCTCACCAAGGCCGAGCAGCTGGGCGTACCCGTGCTGGACGAGGACGCACTCGAGCGGATCTTAGCTACTGGTGAGGTGCCGGAGGCGTAATGGATATCGAGAATCGCAATTGCTCGCAGGTGGAAGGGCGCGCGAGGCATTCCCAAGTGCAGGCAAAAGAGCGCTTAATGATGCGAATTTGCGTTGCCGAGCGCGAGCGCGCGGCGGGTGCATCTCGCGATGCCTTTGAGGCGTTGACCGAGTTAGAGGCGAGGCTCGGTCTAGCCTAGAGAGACCGGCACCGTGACTTGCGTCACGTAGGTTGCTGGGCCGTCGCTGATGATGTCGTCGATCAGGGCGATTTTGCGTCGCCCCGCTACGCCGCCAGCTTGTCAAAAACCCCGCGGCGGTTGAGCACGGTAAACGCGACAACACAAATGACCGCCGATAGAATCGACCCGCACGGCGAGGCGATGCCCATGGGGAACAGCGTGTCGGAATAGGCGTTCGACAGCAACCATGCACCGGGCACACGAATGAGTACCACGGCCAGCACGTTGTGCGCAAAGCCGATGTAGCTCTTGCCATACGCAGCGAAAAAGCCGCTAAAGCAAATGTGGATGCCGGCAAAGATTGCATCGAAAATGTAGCTGCGCATATAGCCGGTGCCGGCCGCGACCACCGCGGCGTCCTTGGCAAAAAAGCCGATAAACGCCGGTGCCACCAGCCACATCAGCACCGTGATCAGGCAGCCGTATACTACCGAGATGGTCATGGCATCCTTGAGCACCTGACGTGCGCGGTCACCCTTGCCCGCGCCGGCGTTTTGCGCCGTGAGTGCGCTGACGGTGGCGCCCATGGAGCTCGGCACAATGAACAAAAAGCTGATCATCTTTTCGACCAGGCCCACGGCGGCGGCGTCGACGAGCCCTCGGTGGTTGGCGATGACGGTGATAAACATAAACGCCACCTGGATGCAGCCGTCCTGCACGGCCACGGGCACACCGATCTTAAGGATGCTACCGAGCACTTCGGGCTGGGGGCGCAGGTCGCTGCGCTTGAGGTGGATATGCGTGCGGCGGCTCTTGAGCCACACGAGTGCGAGGGCCACGCTTGCCGTCTGGGCGGTTACCGTACCGAGCGCCGCGCCCACGGGGCCGAGTCCCATGTGGCCGATAAACAAAAAGTCGAGCGCGATGTTAATGATGCACGCCACGCCGATCACGTACATGGGCGAGCGCGAATCGCCTAGGCCGCGAAAGATAGCCGAGAGGATGTTGTAGGCGGCGATAAAGGGAATGCCGACAAAGCAGATGCGCAGGTAAGCAGCGGTGCCTTCAACTGCCTCGGCCGGCGTGCCAATGAGCGCCACGATCTGCGGGCACAGTGCAAACAAGATGGCGGCCAGCACCACCGAGACACCCATAAAGAGCGTGATGGTGTTGCCGATGGCAACCTCGGCGCGGTCGAAGCGGCGCGAGCCCACAGCGTGGCCGACGATGACCGTCGTTCCCATGGCCAGGCCCACGAGCGTCACGGTAATGATATAGAGCGTCTGCGCGCCGTTGCCCACGGCGGTGATGCCGGCGGCGCCGCTAAACTGCCCCATCATGTACAGGTCGGCCATGCCGTAGAGCATCTGCAAAAAGTACGAGAGCATATAAGGCAGGGCAAAGACCGCGATGGTCTTAAGGACATTGCCGCGTGTGAGGTCGTGTTCCATGGGCGGGGCTTTCTGGCTTGGTCTGTTTACGTACCAGTGTAGTGAAAACCCTACAACGATTATAGAGTCAAGGTTTATGTTGGCAGTGGGGCGAAAAAGTCACGCTCGCGTTCATTTCTAATTGAATACAGGGGCGCGTCCTGCGAGCTTGGTGCCTGCACTAGCCTTGCAGAAATCGATTTCGGAACACTTGACACCGCCGCACGGCGCGCCATAATACGTGGGTTTGCGAACAACGTTTGATGGGGGATGAACCTGCGTGCGCAATCTCAAGATTCTGTTTTCCTATCTGGGGGCATACCGCCGCGATGCCATGCTCGGCGTGCTCTTTGTGACGGCCGAGACGGCGCTCGAGCTGTTTATCCCGGTCATCATGGCAAATATCATCGACGTGGGCGTTCCCGCGGGCGACATCAACTACATGCTGTTGCAGGGCACGTATATGTTGGTATGCGCCGCATGTTCGCTGGTACTTGGCTTGGGCTATGCGCGCACGTCTGCTCGCGTCGCCTCGGGGCTGGGCGCTAACCTGCGCGAGGCCGAGTATCGCAAGATCCAGACGCTCGCCTTTGGCAATCTGGACAACTACGACGCCAGCTCGCTCGTCACTCGCATGACCACCGACATCACCGTGATTCAAAACGCCATCGGCAACGGCTTTCGCCCCATGGTGCGCGGCCCCGTGACGCTCATCGTCGGCTTGGTCTATGCGCTGGTGCTGTCGCGCCCGCTCGCTACGGTATTCGCGATTATTCTGCCAGTGCTGGCGATTGTACTGGGCGTTATCACCTATCGCGTCAGCCCGCTCTACCGCCAGCTGCAGACCTCGATGGACCATCTCAACGGTGTGGTGCAGGAGGACCTCACCGCCGTGCGCGCCGTCAAGGCGTACGTGCGTGCCGAGCACGAGGAGGCCAAGTTCGATGCCGTCAATACCGAGCTTGCGCATACGGCGACGAAGACCTTTGGCAACGCCGTGCTCAACCTGCCGGTGTTTCAGCTGTCGATGTACGTGGCGGCGCTTTCCATTCTGTGGATCGGCGGGCGCATGATTCTTGCCGGCGAGCTCGGCGTGGGCTCGCTCACGGGCTTTATGAGCTATGTGCTGCTCATCATGAACTCGCTCATGATGATTTCCAACGTGTTTTTGCTGATCACGCGCGCACTTGCCAGCGTGGAGCGCATCTCGCGGGTGCTCGACGAGCGTTCGCTTATCCAGGCGCCCGACGTTGCCACTGCCGTGCACGGGGTGGCCGACGGAAGCATCGAGTTTCGCGACGTGTCGTTTAAGTACCGCGCGGATGCTGCCGAGGATGTGCTCGAGCATATCGACCTTCGCATCGAGAGCGGCTCAACGGTGGGCATCCTCGGCGGCACGGGCTCGGGCAAGAGCTCGCTTGTACAGCTGATTGCGCGCCTGTACGACGCCACTGAGGGCACCGTGCTTGTGGGCGGACACGACGTGCGCGACTACGACCTTGCGGCCCTACGCGACGCCGTGGGCATTGTGCTGCAAAAGAATGTGCTGTTCACGGGCACCGTGCGCGAGAACCTGCAGTGGGGCAATCCGCAGGCGTCGGACGATGAGCTCCTCGCGGCTTGCCGCGCGGCGTGCGTGGACGAGTTCCTTGATCGCATCGGCGGGCTGGACGGAGAGCTGGGCCAAGGCGGCGCCGGTGTCTCGGGTGGCCAGAAGCAACGCCTGTGCATCGCGCGCACGCTGCTCAAGCATCCGCGCGTGCTCATTTTTGATGACTCCACCAGCGCGGTCGATATGGCGACCGACGCCAAGATCCGCGAGCATATCGCTCAGATTCCCAATACGACGGTGATTGTCATTGCGCAGCGCATTGCGAGCGTTATGGATGCCGACCGCATCGTGGTGTTGGACGACGGCTGTGTCCACGGTGTGGGCACGCACGAGGAGCTGCTGGCGGGCGACGCCATTTATCAGGAGATTTATGCCTCGCAGATGGAGTTTGCGGGGGATGCGGGCGTCGTGGATGGCGCAAATGCCCTGTCTTCCTCTGGCCCCAGTGGATCGCTTCAGGCTGCGAAAGGAGATGAGCATCGTGCCTAAGACATCCGCTCAGGCCCGTCCCGCCAATCTGGCGCAGACGCTTCGCCGCCTGCTCTCCTACATGGGGCATGCCAAGTTCTCGCTGCTCGCAGTGGGTGTGCTTGCCTTTGTGGCCGCCATCGCAAGCCTTGCCGGTACCTACATGGTGCGCCCCATCGTCAACGGTTTGGCAACGGGCGGCGAGGAACTGCTCGCCAGGCAGGTTATCTTTACCGCTGCCATCTACGCCGCGGGCGTGCTCTCGGCTCTGGGCTACTCGCAGATTATGGTGCGCGCGGCCCAGCGCGTGGTCTCCGATATCCGCCGCGACCTGTTTGCGCACATCCAGATGCTGCCGCTGAGCTACTTCGACAGCACGCGCTCGGGTGACATCATGAGCTTCTTTACCAACGACGTCGACACCGTCTCCGAGGCGCTCAACAACAGCTTTGCCAACGTGATTCAGGCGAGCATCCAGGTGGTCGGCACCACGGCCATGCTCATCATCCTCAACTGGCAGCTCACGATTATCACGCTCGTGTGCGATGTGGCCATTGTGCTGTACGCGCGCTACTCGGGCATGCGTTCCAAGCGCTTTTTTGCCGCCCAACAGGCGTCGCTGGGCGATTTGGACGGATATATCGAAGAGATGGTCTCGGGCCAAAAGGTCATCAAGGTCTTTAATCACGAACAGGCCAACGTGGCTGGTTTTGACGCGCGCAACCAAGAGCTGCGCCGCACCGGTGGTGCCGCGCAGGCCTACGCCAACTCGATGGTGCCCATGACCGTGGTGATCGGCTATGCCAACTACGCCATCGTTGCGGTGGCAGGCGGCATGCTCTGCATCAACGGTCTGGCCGATGTAGGTGCGCTCGCAAGCTACCTGGTCTTTGTGCGTCAGGCCGCCATGCCCATCAATCAGTTTACGCAGCTGGGCAACTTCTTGCTCAACGCGCTGGCCGGCGCCGAGCGCCTGTTTGCCGCCATGGATCTTGAGCCCGAGGTGGACGAGGGCTGCGTGGAGCTGGTGCAGACGGGCGACGCCGCGTGGGCATGGAAGATTCCCGAGGGCCAGGGCGTGGGCGCGTACGGGCACCTGCATGATGTGGCTGCCGTTGATGAGTCGGGCCGTGCGGTGGCTGCCGACGGCACCGAGCTCACGTGCGGCTTGGTCCCGCTCGCCGGCGACGTGCGCTTCCATGCCGTGGACTTTTCCTACGTGCCGGGCACCCGTGTGCTCACGGACCTCAACCTGTTTGCCAAGCCGGGGCAAAAGATCGCGTTTGTGGGCTCGACGGGCGCCGGAAAGACGACCATCACCAACCTCATCAACCGCTTTTACGAGGTCGATGACGGCGAGATCACGTACGACGGCATCGACGTCAAGCACATTGCCAAGGCCAGCCTGCGCGGGTCGCTCGGCATTGTGCTGCAGGACACGCACCTGTTTAGCGGCACCATTGCGCAGAACATCCGCTTTGGCAAGCTCGATGCGACCGACGAGGAAGTGCGCGCCGCTGCCGAGGCTGCCTGCGCCGATTCGTTTATCCGCCGCCTGCCTAGAGGCTACGATACGCCGGTCACGGCCGATGGCACCAACCTGTCGCAGGGTCAGCGCCAGCTGCTCGCCATCGCGCGCGTGGCCGTCGCCGACCCGCCGGTGCTGATCCTGGACGAGGCCACTTCGAGCATCGACACGCGTACCGAAAAGCTCATCGAGCGCGGTATGGACCGCATCATGCGCGGACGCACCACGTTTATGATCGCGCACCGCCTGTCTACCGTCCGCGACGCCGACGCCATCATGGTCCTCGAACACGGCCGCATCATCGAGCGCGGCACGCACGAAGAGCTGCTCGCCCAGCACGGCGAGTACTGGCAGCTGGCGCATGGCTTAAAAGAGTTGGATTAACCTGTTCGAGCACGATGCTTTGACCCCTCCGTGCCTCTCACCTCGCCTCAAACCATCACAACATTCGACGTTTTTTGCCAAAAACGGGAAAAGCATCGAATGTTGTGATGGTTTTTCTGCCACTCGATCGGGTGGAATCGCTTTCTTGTGCACGAAGGTGTGCGGACCCGTGGGCAGGGGAATAAGGTTGGTTATCCGACTCCATTGGAGGGCTCATGGACCTGCCGATCGTCCTGTCCCATAAGACTGCCTGGCTGTACCACAACGTGGCGCGCCCGTTCGAGCCGCTCTCGCGAGCAAGCAGCCTATACGATGAGGACTCGCTTGCTGGCGAGGCGGAGCCGACCGCGAGCCTGCCCAAATTGGGGCTCGATGCCAAGGGGCTGAGGGCTTCAACGGCAGTTGGGATCGTTACCGACTATCTGGTTTCGCTTGGTATTCCACGAGAAGAGCTCGATCATATCGACACGCTCGTCAACTTCGATTTTGAGCGCTCGACGCCGGCTGGATTTAGGTGCCATGTGTTTGGAGCACCGGTACCTCCAGGCCATCTTATCGAGGTGGCAGAGGGCCTTCTGGTGGTTGATGAGGCCATGTGCTTTGTCCAGGCGGGTTCGTGGATGAGTGAGCCCGAGCAGTTGGAATATGGCTACGAAATCTGCGCCCGATACCATTTGAATCATCTGTCGACAGGCGATTATATCGAGATGGGGCAGAGGTATACCGTTGCCGACTTGATTGCCTATTGCAATGAGAACCGATCTCGTCGGGGGGCCATACGCGCGGCCGCCGTGCTCAAGCGCGTGCACGATGGCGCGCGGTCGCCCATGGAGACGGCCACCGCAATCATGGTCGTAGCAAAACGTTTCCAGGGCGGGCTGGGATACGCCAAACTCGAGCTCAACCATAGGGTCGATGTTCCCAACGAGTTCAAGTGTCTCGCAAAGGCCGGGTATTTCGAGATTGACGTATATGCGCCTGCGAGCGGTACGGGGATTGAATACAACGGCTCGGACCATCTTGATAAACAGCGCAGCGCGTCGGATGCGGAGCGTATGACCGTACTGAGCGCGCTGGGCTTTAGGATGATCGTCCTCACCGGGACTCAGTTTGCCCATCAGCTGCAATTGCACCGGGCGATGAACGCCATCGCGCTTGCGATAGGCCTTAAGTGCGACCGAGGCGAAGCGTTCCAAAAGCGGCAGAACGACCTGCGAGAATTCGTGATTCGGCACTGGGACGGCGGCCTTTAGGGGCGCTTTGGCCCTTCTGCGGGGTGCCGTGGGCAGGCAAACCATCACAACATTCGACGTTTTTTGCCAAAATCGGGAAAAGCATCGAATGTTGTGATGGTCTGTGTTGAGGATGGGCTTGGGAAGCCGGTCTTGCTCGCAAAGGTCTTTCGTGTCGTACGCATGTCGACCCATTCTTCCCGTGCGGTACTATATTCCCCGAAGAATAAAACGCCGCGTGAGGGGAGGCTGCGTGGACGGGCACGTGCAACATGACGGCTTTGGTCGCGATATCAACTACCTGCGCATTGCCGTTACCGACAAGTGCAATTTCCGCTGCATTTACTGCATGCCGGCAGACGGCGTGACGCCCCGCGCGCACGATGAGCTACTCAGTGCCGAGGAAATCGCCCGCTTTGTGCGCCTGGTGGCGGGGGAGGGAATTCGCCGCGTACGCCTGACGGGTGGCGAGCCGCTGGTCAGCCGCCGTATTATCCCGCTCATTCGCGACATCCGCGCGATTCCGCAGATCGAGGACATCTCGCTTACCACCAACGGCGCCCTGCTGCCCAAGCTGGCGCCGCAGCTCAAAGACGCGGGGCTTAATCGCGTCAACATCTCGCTCGACACGCTCGACCCTACGCTCTTTGGAAAGATCACGCACCTGGGCCGGCTCGAACAGACCATGGCCGGCATCGACGCGGCGCTGGCTTGGGGCTTTGAGCCCGTTAAGGTCAACTGCGTTGTGGTGCGTCGGCTCAACCAGGATGTGGCGGCTCTTACGCGGCTGACCGTCGACCGCCCCATCCACCTGCGCTTTATCGAGTACATGCCCATCGGCGACGAGCGTACGAGCTCGCATTGCGCTGTGGACCCGCATGCGCCCGCGCTCAATCCCGAGCTGTGGGACGCGAGCGATACCGTGCCGAGCGACGAACTGCGGGCGCGCATCAATACCGGGGTCGCCGCGACGGGGCTGGCCGAGCTCGAGCCGCTCGACATCAACGACGCTCCTGCCGGCGCGGGCCCTGCGCGCTACTGGCACTTTCCGGGTGCGGCGGGAACGGTCGGCTTCATTAGCGCCATGTCCAACCATTTTTGCGCGAATTGCAACCGTCTGCGCCTGACGGCCGATGGCAACGTGCGTCCGTGCCTGTTCAGCGATGCTGAGTATTCGGTGCGTGAAGCGCTGCGCCGTGGTGATGATATGCAGGTACTTTCGATTTGGCGCGATGCCGTGGCCCACAAACCGCAGGAACACGCGATAATTGAGGGCACGCAACGATTTATGTCCCAAATCGGAGGATGATCATATGGCCAAGAGCAGGTACGCCGATGCCACCAAGGCCGCTCGCAGGGCCGCGATGTCTGCCCACAAAGTCACGGCTGCAGCGAATGCTGGCAACGCCGCCGTGCCCGCGCAGCCGACTGCCAGCGCTGTCACCGAGCCCGCCCGCGACGCCCGTCGCGACGAGCTGACGCATGTGGACGCCAAGGGCGAGGTTCGCATGGTCGACGTGTCCGACAAGGTCGAGACCCATCGCATCGCCATCGCCGAGGGCACCATCCTCATGCACCCCGAGACGCAGGCCATGGTGCTGCAGGACCGCGCCAAAAAGGGCGACGTGCTTGCCTGCGCGCGCGTGGCGGGCATTATGGCCATCAAACGCACGAGCGACATCATCCCCATGTGTCATCCGCTGCTCATTACCAAGAGCAAGTGCGACATTGCGCCCATCGCTCCGGCGGGGACGCCGGCCGAGGACATGCCCGAGGGCTGGGCGCCGGCGCGCGTGGACGGGCAGGTTGGCTTTCACGTACTGGTTACGGCCGGCGTGACGGGCAAGACGGGTATCGAGATGGAGGCCCTGACCGGCGCGAGTGCTGCGTGCCTAACGATCTACGACATGTGCAAGGCTGTCGATCGCGGCATGGAGATCGTCGATGTGCGCCTGCTGCACAAGGAGGGTGGCCGCTCGGGTGTGTGGGACCGCGCAGAGCGTCAGGCCGCTGCCGTTGAGGCCGTGGCCGCTGACGGTGCCGCGCCCGCGAGCGCACCCGTCGCCGTTGCGCCTGCAGCTCCGGCACCGGCCGTCCCCGCGATCGCGTTTATCGGCTACCAAAACTCGGGCAAGACCACGCTCGTCGAGAAGGTTATCGCCGAGCTCACCCGCCGCGGCCTGCGCGTGGGTTCGCTCAAGCATCATGGGCATCACGGCTTTGATATCGATGTACCCGCTAAGGACACCTGGCGCCATCACCAAGCCGGATCCAAGCACGTGGGCCTCATCTGCGCCACGCGCTGGGCGGAGTACGCCGACACGCGCGAGGAGGACGAGATGCCCGCGCGCGAGCTACTGTCACGCTACAACGATGTCGACGTGGTGATCATCGAGGGCTACAAGACTGAGGGCTTCGACAACATTGTCGTCGCGCGCTCCGGTGTCGACCGTCTGCGCGGCAAGAGCTCGCTCGACCTGGTCGATGGCCACACGCTGGCCCTTGCCTGCAACGAGGCCCTGGCGCGTCAGGCCTTCGACGCCGGCTTTGCGACCCGAGCCATCAACATCAACGACGCCCGAGCCATCTGCGATCTGATCCAAGATCACCTTTAAGGCTCGACGCTGCGCCGGCCCCAAGCACCCCATCTCGCCCCTCAAGCCGTCGCTCGCGTACCAAAGTACGCGTCGCTCCTCTTTCGGGGCGACCTGGGGCACTTGGAACCGGCTCGCTGCGCTGCCATAACCTGCCAAAAAGGGACAGGCATCTTTGTGGTGGTTTTTGCAAAAAAGCTTTGACTTAAAGTTAGCTCAAGGTGTCATAATCGCTGACAAACGATTGCGATCACGGAGGCCTCATGTCAAAACTGTACTTTATGCGTCACGGTCAAACGCTCTTTAACTTGCTTCGTCGCAAGCAGGGCTGGTGTGACTCGCCGCTCACCGAGCTGGGAATCGAGCAGGCTCAAACTGTCGGTGCGACCCTGCGAGGGCGTGGCCTTACGTTTGACCATGCGTACAGTTCGACGTCCGAGCGTGCGTGCGACACGCTTGAGCTTGCGTTCCCCGGTCAGCCTTACGAGCGCGTCAAGGGCCTTAAGGAGTGGAACTTTGGCAAATTTGAGGGCGCGAGCGAGGATTTGAATCCGCGCCTGCCGTACGGCGATTTTTACAAGCAGTATGACGGCGAGGGCGAAGTCGAGTTTCGCGAGCGTATGATGGCGACCATCACCGAGTTCATGCAGCGCCCTGGACATGAGAGCGTGTTGTGCGTGAGCCATGGCGCCGCAGCGGCTCAGGTCATGCGCGGCGTGGGCGTGGAGCCGCTCAAGATGAAGCACCGCATTGGCAACTGCTGTGTGCTCGAACTCGACTTTGATGCTACTACCGGCACATTTGCTCTTGCAGATTTGTACAACCCCTACGGCACCCCGCGCGAGTAACATCAGGGCATCAGCCAAAACCACCACAAAGGGGCCAGGCACCTTTGTGGTGGTTTTGCCGTTTACAGGCGATTTCCTACCGTTCAGCGGACTTTCGCACCAATGGGGCTTACGCTGCATGCAAGTTTCATCCTACAATCGCCCACGTGCTCACAAGTTTGTTACTCCTCGGGAGGCATCACTTGCGCATAATAGAAGACGAGGAATATCGCCCCGTCGTCTAGCGCCGATGTCCGAGGAGTTTTTTCATGCTCATTTTAAAGAAGATCAACAATAACGTTGCTCTCGCCGCCAGCGATGACGGCCGAGAGGTTGTTGTCTTTGGCAAGGGCATCGGTTTTCACGAGATGCCCTACGAGCTTGCCGATGAGTCGCTCATCCAGCGCAAATTCTATAACGTTCCCGAGAGCCTGCAGGATATGGTCGGCACACTTCCCGACGACGTTCTGCTCGCGGCAAGCGACATTGCCTGCTTCGCATCCCAGCAGCTTGGTTGCAAGCTGTCCGGTGGCCTGCCCTTTATCCTGGCAGATCACCTGCAGTTTGCCGTTCAGCGCGACGACGACCAGATCAGCGCTCCCAACCCGCTCGAGCATGAGGTGGCTTTCATCTACCCGCGTGAGCTCGAAATCGGTCAGGCCGCGCTCGCCATCGTGCAAAAGCACACCGGCGCCAAGCTGGGTCAGAACGAGGCCACGAGCATCGCGCTCCACATCGTTAACGCCGAGGTCGACGGCATGGGCCGCGCCAAGGACATGGACTTCATCATGAAGAGCACCCGCGTGCTTGACGAGGTAACCCATTCCGTGGAAAAGCAGCTCGGCTGCTCGCTCGACACGGCGTCGTACTGCTACATTCGCTTTCTTGCGCACCTGCGCTTTTTGGTTCGCCGCCTTGTTAAGGGCAGCTGCACGCAGACCGAGAACTCCTCACTGTTTATGCAGGCCGCCCGCGATTTTCCCGAGGCCTACCAGTGTGCGTACGCCATCAACCGCGTGTTCGAGAAAGAGTTCAAGCAGAGCTGCTCGGACGAGGAGCTCTTGTATCTGATGATGCATATCAACCGTCTGCGATCGGCTTCGCAGACCGAGTGAGTAAAGCCGCCAGCCCGGCGGCAATCGCAACAATTCTTTTTGGTTTCTAACTGCGGGCAAGGTACCGGCTCGCGGTAGGGGATATTTTTGTCGAAATTTGGAAAAGAGAGGACAGATCATGGCAGGTAAATACGACGATCTTGCTGCCCAGATCGTAGAGCTGGTTGGCGGCAAGTCCAACGTCAAATGCGTCGCACACTGCATTACCCGTGTTCGTTTTAAGCTCAAGGACGAGTCGAAGGCCAATGACGAGGCAATCTCCGAGCTGCCCAACGTCATCAAGGTCATGCACGCCAACGGCCAGTACCAGGTTGTTGTGGGCAACATCGTCGAGGACGTCTACGACGCCGTTCTCAAGGCCGGCGGTTTTAGCGACGGCGGCGCCGTCGACGCCGATGACGACGATGCCGCTCCCAAGGGCGTTACCGATGTGATCATCGACCTCATCTCGGGCATCTTCGCCCCCATGCTCGGCACCTTCGCCGCTGCCGGTATCATGAAGGGCCTGCTGGCGCTCGCTACCTTCCTGGTCCCGAGCTTTGCCAACGACGGCGCCTACACGCTGCTCTGCACCGTCGCTGACGGCATGTTCTACTTCCTGCCCGTGGTGCTTGGCTTTACCGCGGCCAAGAAGTTCAAGATGAGCGAGTTCAACGGCATGGCCATCGCCTTTGCCCTGGTGTATCCCACCATGGTTGCCCTGACCTCGGGCGAGGTTGTCGGCTCCGTCGAGCTCGGCTTTGCTGGCACCTTCTCTTGGTACACCACGTTCCTGGGCCTGCCGCTCATCATGCCTGCCTCGGGTTACACCAGCTCCGTTATCCCCATCCTGCTCATGGTCTGGTTTGGCTCCACCCTCGAGCACTGGGTTAAGAAGTGGATGCCCGCTTCTATGAAGATGTTCTTCACCCCGCTGATCGTCGTCACCGTTACCGTCACCCTTGGCTATCTGGTCATTGGCCCCATCGCCACGCTCATCACCAACCTGCTTGGTGAGTTCTTCGCGCTGCTGTTTGGCCTGCCCATGATCGGCTCCCTCCTGGGCTGCACCCTCGTCGGTGCCTTCTGGATGTGCCTGGTCATCTTTGGCTTCCACTGGTCGCTCGTGCCCATCGCGCTGGTCAACCTGTCCACTCTGGGCCACGACTACATCCTGGGCTCCGTTATCGCCCACTCCTTCTCGCTGGGCGCCGTGCTCTTCGCCATGTATCTCAAGAACAAGGACGAGAAGTTCCGCGGTATCGCGCTGCCGGCCATGATCTCCGCCTTCTTCTTTGGTGTCACCGAGCCCGCTATCTACGGTGTCGCCCTGCCCGATAAGAAGGCCTTCATCAACGCCAGCATCGGTTCTGCTGTGGGCGGCCTCATCATTGGTCTCTCCGGCGCCGTGGTGTACATGTCCGGTGGTCTGGGCGTCTTCAACTGGCTGTCCTTCATCGACCCCTCCGGTGTTAACGGCATCAACCACATGATCTGGGCTATCGTTGCCTCTTTCGTGGGTGCCGCCGTGGGCTTTGCGATCGAGTTTGCCACCTACAAGCCCGAGGCTGCCAAGTAGCCCAAACGACAAAGACTCGGTACCAAGCCGGCGGGGGGAGCGCCCCGCCGGTTTTTTTCAAAGGGGCTAGATGCCATGCGCTCGTCCGAGCGACTGCCCAAAATCAAAACCATGCCGGATTACGGGGCTGAAACGGTGAGTGCTGACCATACCCCGTTTTTCCGTAAACTGACAAGCCTCCTACCTGCGGTTTTGTCCTTGCCGTTTCTGGCATGCTCAAGGGGCACTGGTTCTGCCCCGTAAACCGGCATGGTTTTGAACCTGCCAATAAGGGACAGGTTTATTTTGGTCGGTTTTATCTGGGCAAACGTCGTCTCCGTCAGCTCCGTCCGCATATCTTAAGCCGGCATAGTTTCGATGGGTCGGTCCGCGCGCGTCCCGCAACATGCCTCGCCACGAAACCGGCCTATCTACTACGTTTAAGTGGTAGGGGCCAACCACACGGTGGTTTTTCGAAAACCGCCAAGCCGTCTACCTGCGGTTTTATTTTTGACAATTGCGGCGTGGTCGGGGGTTCACGACTAAACGTAGTAGATGGGCCGGTTTCGTGGCGGCCGACTCAACGCGAACTCCGATCGGGACGCAAATTACCTCGTGGACGCCGCTTCGGCGTCCACGCAACATCCCAACACGTACGAAAGGAGCCAACATGGCTTTTCCCGATGGATTTCTGTGGGGCGGTGCCACTGCCGCCAATCAGTGCGAAGGCGGATACAACGAGGACGGCAAGGGCCTCGGCGTTCCCGACATCATGACCGGCGGCACGGTCTCCGAGCCGCGCCACATTACCGACGGCATTCTGCCCCAGTACCACTATCCCAGCCACGAGGCCGTGGACATGTACCATCACTATCTCGACGACATCAAGCTTTTTGGCGAGATGGGCTTTAAGTGCTACCGCATGTCCATCAACTGGAGCCGTATCTTCCCCAACGGCGACGAGGCCGAGCCCAACCAGGCCGGCATCGAGTTCTACCGCCGTGTGTTCCAAGCCTGTCAGGAGCAGGGCATCGAGCCCATGGTCACCCTTAGCCACTATGAGCTGCCTTATGGTCTGTCCAAAAACTACGGAGGCTGGAAGAACCCCAAGCTCATCGATTTCTACCTCAACTACGCCCGCACCGTCATGACCGAGTACAAGGGCCTGGTGCGCTACTGGCTCACCTTTAACGAAATCAATTGCCTGCTCATGGGCGGCTTTGGCGGCGTGATGGGCGGCGGCATGGTGCCCGAGGCAACCGACACGCCCATGGCCTTTGGCGACTGCGACTGGGACGACCCACAGGCGCGCTTCGATGCCCTGCACCATCAGTTCCTGGCGAGCGCCAAGTGCGTCACCATGGGCCATCAGATCGATCCCCAGAACAAGATCGGCTGCATGATCGCCGGCAACGCCTGCTACCCGCACACGTGCAATCCGGCAGACGTTCTGGCCGCACAAAAGCAGCAGCGCGAGATGAACTTCTACTGCGGCGACGTGCAGGTGCGCGGTGCGTATCCCTCGTGGGCGCCCAGCGTGTGGCGCCGCGAAGGCGTGCACGTGGAGGTTTCGCCCGAGGACGCCGCCACGCTGGCCGCCGGCAAGGTCGACTTCTACAGCTTTAGCTACTACATGAGCGCCACGGCCACGGCTGACCCGGTGCTGCTGGAGCAGGGCAACATCTTTGGTGGCGCCGGCAACGAGTACCTCAAGAAGAGCGATTGGGGTTGGGCGATCGACCCCGAGGGCCTGCGTTACTACCTGGAGGAGGTCTACGACCGCTACCAGGTGCCGCTGATGATCGTCGAGAACGGCCTGGGCGCGGTGGACGAGGTCGAGGCGGACGGTGCGATTCACGACGGCTACCGCATCGATTACCTGCGCGAGCATATCAAGCAGATGGAGATTGCCATCGAGGACGGCGTGGACCTGATGGGCTACACCATGTGGGGCTGCATCGATTTGGTGAGCGCCTCGACCGGCGAGATGAAGAAGCGCTACGGCTTCATCTACGTCGACAAGGACAACGACGGCAACGGCACGCTCGCCCGCAGCCGCAAGGACAGCTTCTTCTGGTACAAGAAGGTCATCGCCACCAACGGCGCCGACCTGGCCTAGCCAAGTCTCAACCAGCGTAAACGTCGCAACCACCACAAAGGGGCCAGGCACCTTTGTGGTGGATTTTGCTTTGGTAGATGTGTGGGACATGCCTTACAATCTACCAAGTAGTTCATGACGGGCGAAAAACGGAGAAAAGGGGCTTGATGCGTCCTTAATGTTTCATGCGGATAGATTGATTTGACAGACGGTGGCGAATGCCCGCCGTCCACATTCGTATGAAACAAGGAGTCTCCATGCTCGTCTCTCTTTTCTCAAAGCCTCAATCATCGCTTTCCGTGCAGGCCAAGCGCCTGGTGGCGATGCGCTTTCTCATCTACACCGGTTTTCAGACCAGCTACTTTATCGGCGTCATCGGAACGCTCACCTATGCAGACGATGCCTCGGTTGTCGCGACATCGCTGGCCGTTCTGTTTATGAACGTTTTCGTGATCCTGGGATCCTTTGCGGGCGGCGCGGCGCTCGACGCTTGGGGTCCGCGCCGCCATTTCTTGCTGAGCATCGTCGGCGCTCTCGCAACTGGCACGGCAATCATCGCCTTTGGCAGCGCGACCGGCATCGTCCTGCTCGGCGCGGTGTTTCTGGGCTTTACGATGGGGCTCGCCCAGCCCATTGCCACATCCTATCCGGCCTACCTCACCGACGATCCTGTCGAGCTCAAAGACATCAACTCCGCCATCGCCATGGTTTCAAACGTGAGTATCATCGTTGGCCCCACTCTGGGCGGCTTTGTCGCGGCTGCTGCATCGTCACGCGCGGTGTTCGTGCTCATGATGCTCTTTACCGTGCTGGCGCTCGTTGCCGGCTGGGGCTTTAGGTCGCAGACCAGCCATGTCGTCGGGCATGCGGATGCCGATTCGGCAGAGGAAGGGGAGCGTGCGGGACAAAGCTCCAACCCCAGCACGTCCGCCCGTGTCACCTTCGCGACCAGCATCAAAACAGTCTTCACCAACAGCGTCCTCGCCCTGCTGTTCTGCATCATTTTTCTTTCGAACTTTGGCTACGGAGCCTTCGATCCGCTGGAGTCGTTCTTCTACCGCGATGTCCTGCATGTCGGCGTTGAGTGGATGGGCTGGCTCTCGTCGGCCTCGGGTGTGGGCGCGGTGCTGGGTGCCGTGCTCGCGCTCCGCTTGCCGCCGCACCTGGTCAACCTTAAAACCCTGCTCGTGGCGCTTATGTCCGTGGGCCTGGGAAGCCTGCTCTATGTGGGGACGCCGTACGTGGGCGTGGCCCTCGTCGGCCAGATCGCCCTGGGCATTGCTTGGGGTGTCGTCAACCCGCTCCACAACACTATCGTGCAAACGACGGCCCCGCTTGAGCAGCTCGGCCGCGTCAATTCGGTCATGGGCTTTGGCAATATGTTCGCCGGCGTGGCGCCGCTGGCGATTGCCCCGTGGCTGGCGGCGACATTTGGCGTACAACGGACACTCGTAGGGGCGGGCATGGTCGTGACGGCAGTTCCCGCGGCGTTGCTGCTGTTTGGACGCCGGCATCTGGATCGTGCCGTAAAGCGGTAAGAAACCATCACAACATTCGATAAAAACCGCGATTTTGCCGAAAAACGTCGAATGTTGTGATGGTTTGCGCCCCGGGTCAGGCCATCCTGCGGATCCGGCCACCCTGCGAGTCCTGCCACCACAAAGGAGTCAGGCACCTTTGTGGTGGTTTTTGCTTTAACGGGCCGCGCCTGCGCCTTGGTATACCATGTACGCCGTTTGCGAATGCACCCCACACCGCCGCACAACCCAGAAAGGCCCCCATGGACACCACCTTCAGCCACATCAAAGCCGTGTTCTGCGATATCGACGGCACGCTGCTCACGAGCCAACACACGGTGTCCCCGCGCACCGTGGCGGCGATCCGCGCCCTGCGCGAGCGCGGCGTGCTCTTTGGCCTGTGCACCGGGCGCGACGCCCACGCGACCGAGGCCATGTACGAGCTCTGGGGCATCGAAGGCCTGGTAGACGTGCTGGTGGGCTGCGGTGGCGCCGAGGTCATCGACCGGGCGCACGACATCAACGAACTGAGCTATCCGCTGCCGGGCGAGACCATCGCGCGCATCTGCAAGCACATGGCGGACCTTCCGGCAACGCCCGTCTGCCCCCGAGACGGCGTGTTCTACGTGCCCGAGAGCAACGCGTGCGTCGAGCACCTGTCACGCGTCGACGGCGTGCCCTACCAGGTGGTCGATTTTGCCGAGTTTTTGCGCGAGCCGCAGCCCAAGGTGATGTTTACCATGGCGCCCGAGGTAATGCCGCGGGTGATTGAGCGGGCGTCGACGTTTGCCGATAACACTGTTAAGGCGGCGGCTCTGCAAACCACGCAGCGGCTCTACGAGTTCATGGATCCGCGCGTGTCCAAGACGCGCGGCCTTGTGCGCGTGGCAGAGCTCAACGACATGGATCTCCAGGACATCTGCGTGTTTGGCGATGCCGATAACGACACCTGCATGGTGGCTGACGCCGGCGTGGGCGTGGCTATGGCAAACGGCAGCGACGCCACCCGCGCCGCCGCCGATTTTGTAACCGCCAGCAACGACAAAGACGGCATCGCGATCTTTATTGAGGAACATCTGCTGTAGCGGGGGGAGAACTACCACAAAGGGGGCAGGCGCCTTTGCGGTGGCCTCAGGCGATTTGGGCGAATTGATACCTAAAATCTGCGCGCAAATTCAAATATGGTCGTCAGAACATCATGCTTCTAACCACCGATGGGTTTTTAGATATTCTCATCAATTTGGTAGGATATTCATCCCGGTTAATGACCTACCACTCACGGTCGATTTTCGACCGTTCACAGGATGCTCGCTCTTGAGCAAAATGTTGTGCAAATAAAACTAATGCCATTAAAAAATAATACGCAACTAAATTACCAGCAGAAACAAAAAATAGATAGCGAATAAACGAAGGTAAATCTGAGCAAATGTCAAGAGAATTGAGAACTCGCTACAAAAATGTCGGTTTTGTTGCTCAGATGTTTAAACAATCGTTATAATTGCATTACTAAACGAGCGCAATTACAGATTGCGCAGATACGTTTGATAGTGAAAGAGCAAGATCGCGGTCTCTTGGGGAGGAGACATCGATGAAAGCGAATTCGGACAAATCTAAGCAGAGTAATAAAGCGACGCGCCGTGTACTGGCAGGCGTTTTGTGCGGAGCCTCCGTGTTGAGCCTGGTACTGTCGCTCGTCATGCCTCCGATCTCGCAGGCCATTGCCAACGATGCCGAGGCGGTTTCTACCGAGGAAACTGTGATGGGGGGTTCCTCAAGTGAGTCTGCTGGTGTAGACAACACTGCTAACGAGGATGCCGTAAACCAGGATAGTGATGGTGCCGTGGCCGACGACGATGTTCAGTCGGAGGAGCAGTCCAAGGACGAGTCACAGGCAGAAGATAATGAAGCGATCGACGATGGTGCTGGTTCGTCAGCCGAGGAGGCTGTGGCGAGCGAAGAGACAGCCACGGACATCAATAATGCCGATGATTTGCAGAGAAAGCTTCTAGGCGTTGGGGAAAATAAAGCCGCCAGCTTTAAGCTTTCGGCTGATATTGACTATGCTGGCGAAATCACACTTAACGAGAACGGCAGCATGATAACGCTGGACCTAAACGGCTTCAAAATCACGCATTCAGGCGACAATTCAAACAAGCCGCTCTTCAATATCGCCAATAACGCTGCGCTTACCCTCAAAAATTCTAAACAAGGGTCTGATCAAAAGCAGGATTCGGATGGCGACAATAACGGGCGAGTTGCCTTGATGGGATGCGACAGTTCTGGCATTCCGACTAAGCTGACGTATTACGTGACCGAATCGACGCCGAACGGTACAGGGACAACCGAGACTCTCTATAGGCACGAGGTCAGCATCAAGGGTGCCATCGTGGGTACCGCTGCTGGCTCCACGATGAAGCTCATCAACGTTTATGCGGGCGGTACGTTTAATCTCGATAGCGGCGTACTTACCCAAAAGAAAAATTGCAACGTCGGCAACCTCATCTATGCCGAAAACGGCTCTACCGTCAACATGAGCGGCGGCTATGTGTGTGGCGCTTCTAGCTCGGGCGCGGGCGCGGGCGCGGGCATTATGGTGTCCAACGCGAATGGCGGCGCTTCGACCCTCAATTTGACCGGTGGCGTAATTGCAGGCAACTATGCCTCCAATGGCGGCGGCGTGTACGCTAACGGATCCACAATTAATATGACCGGCGGCACGATTTCCGGTAACGGTACGTTCAAAGATCGATCAGGCTACGGCGCCGGTGTTTGTGCCGTTGGTTCAACAGTAGTCATTTCAGGTGGTTACATTACCAACAACAACTATCAGTTCTACAACGACAATGAAGGCTCTACGAAGCATATCGGCAACGGATGTCACGGCGGTGGTGGTATTGCTGCCTTCAATAACGGCAGTCTCACAATTAACGGTGGCTACATCACCGGTAACTATTCTGCCGAGGCCGGTGGCGGTATTTATGCTGGCGCTTGGAATCAGGCCCTCTCCTTGTTTTCGTTCTCTGGTGGAAGCATCGCCAGCAATGTGGCGCAAAACTCTGAGGGCGGCGGCATCCGTATCGCTGCGCCTACAGTTGGCGAATTTAATGTGATCGGCGAGAAAGCCTACATAACTAACAATACGACTAATACCCCCAATGACTGGGGCGGCGGCGGCGTGTTTGTCCAGGGAGGCAACAGTGCCGAAGGCGTTAATTCGGCGTGTCTCAAGATATCCAACGCCCTGATTACCAAAAACTCGGCCAAGGGCTATGGTGGTGGCTTCGCGGCCTGCCCGAGCGGCAAGACGGCGATTACAGATGCCAATGGTATTGCGATTTTCGGAAACACCGATGCAAACGGTGAGAATCTATCAGGCGGCACCAATGGTAAGAATGAAGACCAGCCTTCAAGTGTTGATGGCGGTGAGATTACTGATGACTTCAAGAGGCGTGGCCATGAGGACCTCTTCCTTATCCGCAAGTCGGATAACGCTGACTATATCGCAGCCGTAACGGGCCAGATGCTCGGCGGTGGTGCTGCAAATTGGTCGGGCACGATTGACGGTCAGCTTGCGACCATCGGTAAGTATGACGGAGCCCAAGCCAAGTACATGATTGGCCTAAAGTCCAAACCGTCCGCTGAAGATCAAAATGCTGCTATAGGGCTGGCTACGTTATATATCACGGGCAACAGCTCCAATATCCACGGTGGCGGAATCATGACCAACGGAGACGTTGTCGCCGGTTCCACTCGAGAGGTCAAGGTTTACCCCAAGATGAAGCTCAACGGCACCAAGGTGCTTGAGGGCGGCAAGCTTAAAGGAAATGATTTCGATTTCCAGCTTCTCAGGCAGAACAAGATTATTAACGAACTAGGCGAGATCTCATATACGATTCCGAGCTTTGACTCCAATGGTGATCTTCAGCTCAATCGCTGCTCGGTGGTCGATACGGTGAAAAACGATGAGAACGGAAATCTCACCTTTGATCTGGGTGAAGTTTATGCCGATGACGATCTTGTTTACTACTTGGTAGAGGTTCCGGGCACGGACAAGGACAAGGGCGTGACTTACGACAAAACGATCTACAAAATTGATCCTGAGGTTGTGAAGGATGAGGGCAAGTCGCACAACGTGCTTGACATTAAATACACGTATTACAAAGTCAAGAGCGTTTCGGTAACAAAGGTAAAAAATGACGGCGCTGGCGCAAGAACGCCAGAAACAGAACCAGCAGCCGTCACAGAAGCTGAAGGCGAAAACGCTGTTATCGTTGCGCTTACCAGTGGTGCAACTTTCACTAATAAGTTCACTCCGTACGACTCGAAGGGCTCCTGGACGCCTATGGCGACCAAGGTCGTTGAGGGTGGCGAGATGAAGGAGTTTACGCTCGAGTTTGCGGATAACGACAAGTTCGATAAGGCCGAGGCGGTTAAGACCAAAGCCAACGACAAAAACTCTCAGCTCCTGAGCTTCAACCCGATTGAGTACAAGCTCGATCAACTTAACAAACTCGAGACTGACCCCACTGGCCGTGGTGCTTCCAAGACCTTCACGTACTTCGTTCGCGAACAGCAGTCAACCACGCCGTTTACGAACTATAAGTACGACCGGTCGGTCTATCAGATTACGGTTAACGCGACTGACGACTCTAACCACCATATAGACGTCACTGCTACCTACAAGCAGATTCAGGATCGTGACGGCAATCTAGTGACCAACGGCACGACCTACGACCTCACGGACACCTCCACCCCCACCTTCATAAACACCTACTCCACCTCTTTGCCCCTTTCTGGTATGTCGGGCGTCACTCTGACGTACCTTGCCGGCGCGGCGGTGCTTTGCGCTGCTGCGGCCTGGATGCACATTCGTCGCAAGGCGAATGCGAAGGGAGGTGAGCGTCGTGAATAAGAAAGTTAGCTCCTTCCCGATCTTGTTTGCGCTGCTTGCCTTCTTGATCGGTACCTGCGCGGTTGTGTTCCCCGCATCCGCGCAGGCCGAGCCGACCTCGACCGGTTCCATCACGGTGAGCGGCACCGTGGCGAGCAGCTACGATGCCTACCAAATCTTTAGCGCCAACGTCGTCGACGGCGACAACGACGCTAAGATCGCCACCGACCTCGCCTGGGCAAGCGACGACGTCCACGACGCCGCACTGCCTGTGCTGCACAGTGCCGGCATGCCCAAATCCCAGACCACAGCGCAGGAAGCTGCCGAGTGGCTCAACGCCGATTCCCACCTTACGAGCGCGCTGAGCGCACAGCTCGCTCGTTCCCTCCAGAGCTCTGGCGCCGAGCTCGTGGCCCTTAACGCGGGAACGACGGCCGAGCTGCCCTGCGGCTACTGGCTCATCGTCGCTAAGAACGACGCCATCGCCCAAGGCGAGGCCGGCACCGCGCCGATCATAGCCCTGGTCGGCGGCAACGCCGTCACCGTCAAGCCCAAGGCGGCGACCCCCAAGGTCCAAAAGCACGTGCTGGAGGACAGCACCGCCGCCTGGGGCAAGGCCGCCGACGCCACGGTCGGCGACGACCTGTACTGGCGCCTCTCGGCCACGGTCCCGGCGGGGCTCACCGCCTACGACACCTACACGGTGCAGTTCGTCGACACCATGGGCGCGGGGCTCGACCCCTCCAAGGTGGCCGCGAGCATGCGCGTGTACGCGGCGGCGGGCACGGACGGCGGCTTCGACGCCGTCTCGGCCGGTAAGGACGACCGTGTCGGCACCGAGCCCGCGAAGGGCTGGACCGACATCACGGCCCAGTGCAGGGTCTCGGTCGACGGTAAGACCTTCACCGTGCGCACCGGCGACCTGATCGCCTCGCTCGGCGGGGCCGACGCCTTCACCGCGGGCGCCCGCGTGGTTGCTGTCTACAATGCGCCGTTGGGGGCCAACTGCAATCGAGGCGCCACCAAGGGCAACCCCAACGAGGTCTACCTGCGCTACCCGCGCTCTCCCCTCGCCGACCAGTCCGGCGACGCCGGTTTCACCCGCACGCCGAGCGACGACGCGACCGCCTACACCTGGGACCTCGCACTCACCAAGCGCGGCAGCGACGGCGACAAGCCACTGCCCGGGGCGGTCCTGAGCATCGCCGACGACCGCGGCCGCACGCTGGCGGCCGATGGCACGTGGGATGCGGAAGGCAAGGCCACCGTCATCACGGGCGAGGACGGCCGCGTGACCGTCTCGGGCGTGGACTCGGGCAAGCTGGAGGTCCGTGAGCTCAAGGCGCCCAAGGGCTACACCGCCTTTGAGGGCACGCGCTGCGTGACGGTCAAGGCCGAGGGCCTGAACGTCAATCAGGTGGCGGCTGCGAAGCCGAAGGTGACCGTATCGGCCGAAAGCCCTCTGCGGGTTGATGCCGCCGATGCCGGGAAGGGTTTGGTTGAGTTGTCGTTGCTCAACGCCCCAACTAAGGAAATAGGTCGAGGCTTTATGCCCTCGACGGGAGATAGAACGTTGGTGTTGGTAACGGCTTTGGCCGTCATCGGAGTAGTGGCTATTGTCGTCGCGCTCGTCATCAAGCGGGGAGGAGGTCGCCATGATAAATAATTGTCCCCCCCCCCTGCTCAATGGCGTACTGCCTCCGTAGCGAGTGGCGCGCAGGGAAATACGCCTGCTGGCTTTTGATGATGACAAGAATTAAAGCAACCTCCAAGAAAGAGGTCCCAACATGAAAGCAACCAAGAACATCGCACGCCTGGCAGTAACCGCCGGCCTCACAGCAGCGCTGAGCTTCGGCGGCGTAATGGCACCGGTGACCATGGCGTTTGCAGCTGAGGGTACGGCTGCAACGGCCAATACCATCACCATCAATAAGAATGAAAACAATGGTGATGTGAAGTACAAGGCCTACCAGATTTTCGAGGCCGATGTCGTGGATGAGAGCGGCAAGACTGGCAAGACTGACAAGGTCGTTTCGAATGTTAAGTGGGCAACTGGCGTTAATGACACGACGCAAAAAGCCATTATTAAGGCCATCAACGACTATAATAAAGATAAAGCAGACGATCTGACAACCGATGCCAGCCCGCAGGATGTTGCCAATTGGCTGACTGCCAACATTACCGGGACCACAAACACGACGGTTCTCAAAGACACCGATTTGCTCAATACGCTTGCTGGACTGGTTGCGAAGAATGTCAATCCGACTAACCCGACGGGCGTTGGAGAGACTTCGTTTGGGGCGGGTACCAAGGTTTCTTTCGATAAATCTGGTTATTACCTGTTTCTGACTGACGCGGACACTTTGGCTTCGGATAAGTCGACGACCGGCAGCAAGAATACTGCCACTTCGCCGATTTATGCCGTCGTGGGCGCCGGCGATGTAGAGGTTACCGAGAAGACCAGCATTCCTACGGTCAACAAGGAAGTTCGTGAGGGTGCGACATGGGGAAAGGTGAGTGACTCGTATATTGGCGAGGAGGTCGAATATAAACTGACTGGTTCCGTTGCGAGCAACATCGACACCTTCACCAAGTACGAATATACGTTCCAGGATCATCTTTCTGTTGGACTGGAGGCTATCAAGAGCTCCGTTACGGTGACAATTAACGGTCAAGTTATCCAGCCTGCAAATGGCTACACGGTAGACCTTGTGGACACTAAGAACGCTTCTGGGAACCTTACTGGCGGTCAAGACCTGACGATTTCCTTCTCCAATCTTAAGGATGCTGCAGCAGCTGCAGGCGTGACGCTTAGGGGCGACTCTAAGGTCGTTGTGACCTATAAAGCAAAACTGACCGATAAGGCTGAATACACTGCCGCCGGTAACACCAACGAGGTCAAGCTTGTCTACTCCAACGATCCCATGTCTAACGGCACCGGCACTTCCGAATCGAAGAAGGTCGCTGATTACGTCTTCGGCTTCGATGTCACTAAGATCGACCCGGATAACTCGTCTGCGAAACTCGATGCTGGCTTTACGGTCAAAATGATTAAGGAAGGGTCCGATAAAAGCGTTGAAAAATGGTTGAAGAAAGACGGCAGCTTCAGTAATGACGTAAATGGCGCTTACACGTTTGAAACTACGGAGGCTGGCAACAAGGTCTCTATTCCCGGACTTGTTGCAGGCACATATCTGATTTCTGAGAGCAAGACACCTGCGGGCTACAACACCATTGCCGACTTCGAAATCACGGTGGCGCCTGAATACAATACAGACGGCACGCTTAAAAAGCTCAATGTGACGTCCAATTCCAGCATGGCCGCTCCTACGACTGATGAAAATGTGACCACGACCAAAATCCCCGTCACCATCAAGAACAAGAAGGGCTCCGGCCTCCCGCTGACCGGCCTTAACGGCGTGACCTTCACTTGGATCGCTGGTGGCGCGGTGCTCGTCATTGGCGTGGCGCACCTCATCCGCAGCCGTAAGCAGGCCGAGGAGTCCGAACAGGAGTAACGCTCGCTCATCCATCCCTTTGGCAGGTGGGATGTGATGGCCATGAGACTTGCGGACACTTTTCTCGTTCATCCACGTTCTTGCTTTGCCATTCTCTTTTCGGGGCAGACTCCGCGCTGGAGTCTGCCCCGTTCTTTTGGGACAACGCAGCCAGCCTCCACCGTCCGATGCGGGTACGTTCGTCATCGCGTTTCTTGACTCGTATGAGGTTCGGATTAAGGTCCGTAGGCGCACGCGCGGTGCGGACGGTAGAAGGCATTTGCGCCGCAACAAGCGCAAATAAGAATGCCCGGGGTTAGAGGCCCGGGCATTTAACAAAACCAGAAAACTAGGCCGCCCGCGCTTTCGAACACTTACGCGGGATGCGTCGATTCCTACTGACATTGTATCCCGAATCGCCCAGTCGATTCGGGACATTTTGAAAACTCAAATATGGGTTTAGGCGCGAACGGAATCTCGTTAATTCCGAAAATTATGTATAATTCCAATATAAACTGGAATCGAACGAAACAATGGAAATGAACGAAGCGCTAATCTACTTACAAGAAGCACTAGGCCTCTCCGCCAAGGCCAGAACTTGGCCTGGATCCGCACGCTTGCCGCTGTATCTGCGGGCGATTGACGTCCGCGCTGTTGACGCAAACGGTTTTTCGTTTTTGCTTGCAAGTTTGCCTACTGGCGTCGGGCTTCCCGAGGCTAAGAGGGTCTATAGTCAGCTAGCCTTGCGTGCGGAGACTCCTGTTGTCGTTTCGTTTCCTGATGCCGATGCACGTCAGCGCAAAGCATTGGTCGCACAAGGGATTCCGTTTGTTTGCCCCGGCAGACAGGCTTTTCTTCCATTTATGGGAACAGCCTGCACGGAGAGGGGTGGTGCCCGGTTTCGCAACCACGCGACCAAGATGTCACCCAACGCGCAGGCTGCCGCAATCTGGGGAGCAGCCCAGGAGTCATATCGTCCCTATGACCTTTGTCGTGCGCTTGGGATTTCGGCAAGCCGCGCGAGTGAGGCCATAACCGAGCTTGTTGACAGGGGGCTCGCGAGGCGCGAGCGTCGCGAGCGACGTGTCGTCGTGTTCCCTGTTGCCGTTGATCTTCTGCTCAGCGAGCACATGGCAGAGCTCTCCTCGCCTGTCTCGAAGGTCTTTTTTGCAAGGAAGACGCCGCAGATCGACTATCTTGTTGACGCCGGGGAGACGGCGCTCGCTGCGCGTTCGATGCTCGCTGCGCCGGGCATGGAACAAAAGGCCGTCTTAAGAAGTGCATGGCGTCAACTGAGCGACCTCGAAGTCGCAGATGGGGAGCTGCCGGATAACGAAACGGCGATGATCCAAGTGTGGCGCTATGCACCCGTGTTTGCCGGCTCCTCCCGTGTCGACAACATATCGCTTGCGCTATCTTTGGCGGCAATCGACGATGAGCGAATTCAGCTCGAAGTCGATCGCATGTTTGGAAAGGAATATCCATGGCAAGAAGCGCTGTAGAAGGTCTCCAAGAATTTCAGCAGCATATGCAAGAAGCTGAAGGATCGTATGCCCTTATCGGCGGCACGGCATGCGACATTTTGCTCGCGGAGGCGGGGCTTTCATTCAGGGCGACTCACGATTTTGATGTGGTAATTGTCGCCGATGACCGGTTGCCTCAGACGGCAGAAGCCATATGGACTTTGGTGCGTGATGGCGGCTACCGCTGCGGCTGGGGCGAAGGTAAAGGCTCATGTTTTTATCGGTTTACAGAGCCAAAGAGGCCGGGTTACCCCCATATGATCGAGCTCTTCGCGAAGTGCCCCGACTTTCTAAAGGGTCGTGAGGGGATTGATGTGGCGCCAATTCACGTTGATGAAAACATAAGCAGTCTTTCGGCAATTTTGTTAGACGATGCTTACTACAGCTTGTTCCTTCAGGGAATTCGGACCGTAGGCGGCGTTTCGGTCCTGGGCACGGAATACATTGTCCCGTTCAAAGCGAAGGCGTATCTCGACCTAAAAGCTAGAAGGGAAGCGGGGGAGAACGTTGATTCGAGGAAGGTAAAAAAGCATAAACGCGATGCGCTGAGGCTTGCTCAGCTGCTTGGCGAGTCGGAAGGCGTCGACCTGCGCGGAGAACTGAAGGACGATATGCTTGCGTTTGTTAAAGATTGTGAGGTGGGCGACGTCAATCTGAAACAGATTGGGGTTGCGGGCGTAACGATGGCGCAGTTGCTCGAGACGATGAAAGCAACATATGGCTTGATTGGTTGAGTGGAGTTACGTGGTCCGGACAGTGCAGTCTAGCTGCGTTGTCCGGCGTACGAGCTCGCGAATCGGCTATTATTTGTTTAGACAACTTGAGTTGTAGAGGAGTGACCGGCGATGGTGCAGGGCGCTAAACATATGAAGAGCAATAACGCCGCGGACAACGGCGGCTCAAACCCTCAGCCCAAACCTCAACCAAAGCCCAAGCGCCGTCGCAAGCGGCTGCCGCGCTGGGCCGACCGGCTCATCACCATCGTCATCATCCTTATTGGCGTGGGCCTTATGACCTGGCCGTGGATCTTGGACCGGCTTGAGGCCTCGGGCGTGTTCAACCAGATCAGCACCGTGTCCAGCACCGTGGACGCGCTGTCTGCCGAGGAGCGCGAGCGTATCCTGCTCCAGGCGCGCTCCTTTAACGAGCAGCTGGCGGGCGAGGCCACCGAGCTTCCCGCCGACCAGATCGAGCCCTACGCCCAGCAGCTCATCTTTGACCGCGACCCCATGATGAGCTGGGTCGAGATCCCCTCCATCGACGTGAGCATGCCCATCTACCACGGCACGAGCGAAGAAGTCCTTATGGCAGGCGTCGGCCACCTGGAGGGCACGAGCCTGCCAGTGGGCGGCACCTCGACGCATTGCGTGCTCACCGCGCACTCGGGCATGCGCAATCTGAGCATGTTCGACGACATCCGCTTGCTAGAGCCCGGCGACCTGGTGCTGCTGCACACCATGAACAAGACGCTCGCCTACAAGATGGTGGACTCCGAGGTGGTGCTGCCCGAGGAGATGGAGTCACTGACCATCGAGCCCGGTGCCGACAAGGTGACGCTCGTTACCTGCACGCCCTACGGCGTGAACGACCATCGCCTGCTGGTGCATTGCGTGCGCACCAAGTACAACAAGAAGGACGTCGACAAGCAAAAGTCGCTGGCCGGCCGCCACTGGGGCAAGCGCGAGTTTGCCGTGCTCATCGTGGTCGTGGCCATTGTGCTGTTGCTGCTGGACATCGTGATCCACGCGGTCCGCAAGCGCCGCAAGGCCAAGGCCTCGGCATAAGACATTCTCCAGAACCACCACAATGGGGACAGGCACCTTTGTGGTGGCCGGGACTTCCAAACCGTCACAACATTCGATGAAAATCTCGATTTTGACGAAAAGTGTCGAATGTTGTGATGGTTATCGCTGTGGGCAGGACGGTTTTCGTTGTGGGCGAGACGGTTTTCGTTGTGGGCGGGGCGGTTTCGCTGCAGAACCGCCAGCCCGCCGCCTGTCAACCGCTGCCCTTGTTACGTTTTCGCTGCATTTGGGTAAAGCGCCTGCTCCAAGCGGCGTTGCCTTGTATACTAGAGCGGTTTATCTGTTATGCGGAAGGGAGCGCCTATGGCACTCAGCGAGAAAGACGTGCGCGGCATCGCCGAGTACGCAAAGATCGCACTGACCGATGACGAGCTCACCCAGATGACGTCCTACCTGAACGACGCCGTCCAGATGCTCGAGCCCGTCCTGCAATATGACTTACCCGACGTGGAGCCCACGTTCCATCCTATCGGAAGCTTGTCCAACGTGATGGGCGACGACCTGCGCGAGCCCGAGCGCGACCTGCCGCTCGACGTCGCGTTGGAGAACGCCGGCAGCGCGCGCGACCGCTACTTCCGCGTGCCGTCCATTTTGGGAGAGGGGGAGAGCGAGTAATGGCGCAGAGCTTCGATTCCCTTACCGCCGCCCAGATCGCCGCGGGCGTTGCCTCCGGCGACTTTACCGCTACCGAGGTGGCCCATGCCTCCCTTGCCGCCATCGAGGCGCGTGAGGGCGGGGTCCAGGCATTCCTACAGGTGGCGCCCGAGCTTGCGCTCGAGGCTGCTGCGCGCGTGGATGCCGACCGTGCCGCAGGCAAGCCGCTGCCCCCGCTCGCGGGCGTGCCGCTGGCCATTAAGGACAACATGAACCTTGTGGGTACGCGCACCACCTGCGCTTCCCGCATGCTCGAGAACTACCAGAGCGTCTACACCGCCACCTGCGTCCAGCGCATGCTCGACGCCGGCTGCCTGCCCATGGGCAAGGCCAACATGGACGAGTTTGCCTTTGGCAGCTCCACCGAGAGCTCGGCGTTCCACCGCACCAACAACCCCTGGGATACCGAACGCGTGCCCGGCGGCTCCTCGGGCGGCTCCGCTGCCGCCGTCGCCGCGGGCGAGGTCGCGCTCTCGCTGGGCTCGGACACCGGCGGCTCCATTCGCCAGCCGGCGTCGCTGTGCGGCGTGGTGGGCTTTAAGCCCACGTATGGCGCCGTGAGCCGTTACGGCGTGGTTGCCTTTGGCTCGTCGCTCGACCAGGTGGGTCCCTTTGGCCGCACGGTCGAGGATGTCGCGCTGGCCATGAACGCGCTTACCGGCGCGGGCCACGATCCGTACGACTGCACGAGCCAGGATTGCGCCGTCGACTTTACCGAGCATCTCAACGACAGCATCGAGGGCAAGCGCGTGGGCATCATCCCCGCGTTTATGGAGGCCGAGGGCCTGACGCCCGAGGTCAAGGCTGCTGTTCAGCGCGCCGCCCAGGAGCTGCAGAACCAGGGCGCCGAGCTGGTCGAGGTCGACCTGCCGCACCTGGACGCCGCCATCGCTGCCTACTACGTCATCGGCCCGGCCGAGGCGTTCTCCAACCTGGCCCGCTTCGATGGCATTCGCTACGGTTATCAGGAGGAGGGTTGCGCCAACCTGTCCGACCAGAGCTCGCTGTCGCGCGCCCACGGCTTTGGCGCCGAGGCCAAGCGCCGTCAGATGCTCGGCGCCTACCTGCTGAGCTCGGGCGTGTACGACAAGTATTACTACGCCGCGCAAAAGGCCCGCACGCTCATCACGCAGGACTACGACGCCGCGTATGCCAAGGTGGACACCATCCTCATGCCCGCTTCGCCGCGCACGGCCTTTAAGTTTGGCGAGATCAGCGACCCCACGCAGATGTACCTCTCCGACCTGTACACCATCTCGCTCAACATTTGCGGCAACGGCGGTATCTCGGTGCCGCTGGGCCTGGGCGAGGACACTCAGCTGCCCGTTTCTGCCCAGCTGGTGGGTCCGGCGTTTAAGGACCGTCAACTGCTCACGTTTGCCCGCGCCCTGGAGCGCGGCTTTGCCGATGCCGCCACGGGTGCGCCCGCGCTTTCCGTCGCGCCCGATTTTGCCGGGAAGGGAGGCGAGCTGTAATGAAGGAGCTTTCCGAGGTCCTGCAGGATTGGGAGGCCGTGATCGGCCTGGAGATCCATACCGAGCTCACCGCACTCGATACCAAGATGTTCTGCAACTGCAAGCTCAGCCACGATGACGAGCCCAACGCCAACGTGTGCCCGGTGTGCCTGGGCCTGCCCGGCGCCCTGCCGGTGCCCAACAAGCGCGCCATCGAGAGCATCGTCAAGGCCGGTCTCGCCACCAACTGCGAGATCCAGCGCCACTCGATGTTCTACCGCAAGCACTACTTCTATCCCGATATGGCCAAGAACTTTCAGACCACGCAGGGTCCGGTCGCCTTTGCCATGTACGGCCATCTCGATCTGGATGTGACCGGTCGCGGTGCCGCCGAGCGCCCCGACTGCGCGTTTGGCGAGGCCGAGGCTCAGAGCCTGGCGAGCGCCTCGGCCAACGCCGAGGGCCTGTCTACGTCCATGTCCTCCACGATGCGCGAGGGCAATCAGCGCGCCGGCCATCTGGCCAGCTACGACGCGTCCAACCTGCAGATGCCCGAGCGTCGCGAGGACGGTTCCTACACGGTGCCCATCCGCATCCTGCGCATCCACATGGAGGAGGACGCCGCCAAGATGGTGCACGTGGGCGGTGCCGAGGGCCGCATTACCGCGGCGGCCGAGTCGCTCGTCGACTACAACCGCTGCGGCACGCCTTTGATTGAGCTCGTGACTGAGCCCGACTTGCGTACGCCCGAGGAGGCTCGCCTGTTTATGGAAAAGCTCCGTCGCATCTTTGTGACGCTGGGCATTTCGGACTGCTCCATGGAGAAGGGCTCCATGCGCTGCGACGGCAACGTCTCGCTGCGTCGCCGCGGCGAGACCAAGCTGGGCACCAAGACCGAGCTCAAGAACCTCAACTCGTTTAAGAGCCTGCACGACGGCCTTGCCTACGAGATTTGCCGTCAGGCCGAGGTGCTCGAGGAGGGCGGCATCATCTATCAGGAGACCCGCCACTGGGAGCCCAGCCGTAAGCGCACCGTGGTTATGCGTGTGAAGGAGACGGCCGACGACTATCGCCTGTTCCCCGATCCCGATCTGGCGCCGTTCGATCTGGACGACGAGTTCATCGACCGCTGCCGTGGCGAGATTCCCGAGCTGCCCGATGCCAAGCGCGCCCGTTTTGAGACCGACTTTGGTATTAAGGCGGCCGATGCCGAGCAGATCGCGGGCGACCCCGAGTTTGCCGAGTTCTTTGAGGCTGCCGCTGCCGGTATGGCTGGCAAGGAGGCCCAGACGGTCGCAAACCTGCTGGTCAACGAGATGATCGCCTACCTTAAGAGCGCAGGCGTGTCGCTCGCCGAGTCCGGCATCGTGCCGGCTCAGGTGGCGGCACTCGCCAAGCTGCTGGCGACCGATGCCATCAGCTCCAACCAGGCGCACGAGGTCTTTGAGGCCATGGCCCAGACCGGCGACGACCCCAACAAGATCGTCGACGAGCGCGGCATGCGTCAGGTGAGCGACGCCGGCGCGCTGCAGCCTATCGTGGATGAGGTGCTGGCAAACTGTGCCGAGCAGGCGCAGCAGTACCGTGACGGCAACCAGAAGGTCATCGGCTTTTTGGTGGGCCAGTGCATGAAGGCGAGCCGCGGCAAGGGCAACCCGAAGCTCTTCAACGAGTTGCTGAGAACGTCGCTCTCGTAGCTGCGAGGCCGGGGAAGCCCCGAGTCGCCGGGGTATTTCCTCCAAATTTCAAACAGTCCTATGCAAGACGAAGGCCACATTTAGTGGCCTTCTTTGCATGCGGAACTCATTTGGAGGAAATACCCCGGCGACTCGGGGCTTCCCCGGCCAGACGACTCGGCCGTTCGGGTCAGGTGGGCTGGATTGAATTTGGTGAATGAGGGCGCCGATGGCGCCCTCATTCTTTATATATGTTGGGAGCGCCAGGCGGTGGGGGTGGTGCCGGTGTGTTGCTTGAAGGCTTGGGCGAAGGCGGCCTGCTGAGGGTAGCCTAGACGCTCTGCCACCTGCGCTATCGTCAGCGAGCTGTCGGCCAAAAGGTCCTGTGCTCGCTCCATACGGCGTCTGCGGATGTAGGCGCCCAGGGACTCGCCAGTTTGGGCCTTAAAGGTGGCGCATAGCTTGGAGCGGCTTGTGTAGAGCCTCTCGGCCACTTCGTTGACACCCACACGCCTGCCTTTGTCGAGCGCGCACTCAATCATCGCCGTCGCTTCCTCGGCAATGGTTATGCTGGCGCGTGTGTCTGCCGCCCGCCGCGCCTGCTTGTGGGCCGCGCGCGAACAGGCGAGCTCCGCGACCATGGTCTCCACGATGCCCTGCATATAGACATGCCCGCCTACGGCGCGAGCGCGGTCCTCGTTGATTCGGCGTAGTGTGTGGCAGATGGCAGACGTCGCTTCCTCGTGCCATGGCTCGGCAAACGCCTCAAAGATTCCCGCGAACTCGGTGGGATAGCGGTGCTCCAGTTCGTCAAAATATCCAGGCAAAAAGAGCACCGAGCGCGAGTGATAAAGCTCCCCCGCAAACAGCGGGCTTAATTCCTCGCCACAGCTATCTTGGATAAAGCTGCAAACGGCATTGTTTGGCCACGGTCCATGCAATGGTTTAAGGTTCGCGGGCGTTATGCCAGCCTCGGGCATGCATGTAAGTGTGGGCGCGCTGACCTCGCTCACGCACGCGTACGGTTCGGGCGTGTATTCGGCTAGCTGCATGTTGTGCGTCGGGGTAATGAAATGCTCCATGACGATGCAGGTGGGGGAAAGGGGCATGATCCATGCGCGTCCGTGCGCCCGATCGTTTGCCACCTCGCCGGTAAAGACGGCGCCCTTGCCGGTAAGCTCCAGACCAAACTGCTCAAACTGCGGTGCGTAGAGCTCGGTTATGTCGGTCGCTGCCCGCCGTATTTGCAAAAGCGTCCCTTTCCTTTGCAGAAACGTCCACGCCTGGCTCGATTGTGAGCCACGGCTAACACATCAATGATAAGTTCATTACGGTTAACTCTCAAGCCGTTAGAAGGGAATCTCATGGCAAAGGGATCAAAAAAGGAAGGCGGCGGCATCGGCGAGCTACTTGCATATGCCGGTGACCGTAAATTCCTAACGTATTTGGGCATGGCCCTCTCGGCGTTCTCGCAGCTGTTGAGCTTTGGCCCGTACGTGTGCATCTGGCTTGTTGCGCGAGACCTGATTGCCGTGGCGCCCAACTGGAGCGAGGCCGCTGACATCGCGATGTATGGTTGGTGGGCTGTTGGTTTTGCCCTAGCAAGCATCGTGGTCTATTTCGTGGGACTCATGTGCACGCACCTGTCCGCGTTTCGCTGCGCATCCAATATCCGCAAGGCTACGAGCGAGCATCTGCTTAAGCTGCCGCTCGGCTACTTTGACACGCACGCCACCGGTGAGCTGCGCCGTATCGTAGACGGCTGTGCCGCCTCCACCGAGACGCTGCTCGCGCACATGCTGCCCGATATCGCCGGTGCCACCGCCATGGTCGTGGGCCTGCTTGTGCTGCTATTTGCCCTCGATTGGCGTTTGGGCGCGGCATGCTTAATCTCGGTCGTCGTTTCGTTTTGCGCCATGGCCACCATGATGAGCGGCAAGGGCGCCGAGTTTATGAAGGCTTACATGGGCGCGCTGGTCAAGATGAACAAGACCGGCACCGAATACGTACGCGGCATCCCCGTGGTCAAGGTATTCCAGCAGACGGTCTACTCCTTTAAGGCGTTCCACGATGCGATCGCCGAATACGCCGATATGGCGCAAAACTATGCGGGTACGTTTTGCCGGGGTCCGCAGGTGCTCAACCTTACTGCGCTCAACGGCCTTGTGGCATTTCTTTTGCCTGTGGCGCTGCTGCTGGCGCCGGGCGAGACGGACTTCGCGCACTTTATGGTCAATTTTACGTTTTACGCGATCTTTTCGGCCGTGGTGCCGACGGCCATGACCAAGCTTATGTTTGTGGGCGAGGCGTCTCAGATGAGTGCTGATTCGCTGGCTCGCATCCGAAGCGTTATGGATTCCAAGCAGCTCTCCGTGCCCGCTCAACCCAAGCACCCCGCTGGCAGCGATGTGCGCTTTGAGGACGTGAGCTTTACCTACGAGGGTGTTGAGGCGCCTGCCGTCGATCATGTGAGCTTTAGCGTTCCCGCAGGTAGCACCCTTGCGTTGGTTGGTCCCTCGGGCGGTGGTAAGTCAACCTGCGCAAGCCTGATCCCGCGTTTTTGGGATGTTTCCTTGGGTCGTGTGCTCGTGGGCGGCGTAGACGTTCGCGACATGGATCCGCACGAGCTCATGGACCAGGTCGCCTTTGTGTTTCAGACCAACCAGCTGTTCCGCCAAACACTTGCCGATAACGTGCGCGCCTCCAAGCCTGGAGCCACTGACGACGAAGTGCGCGCGGCCCTCTCCGCGGCCCAGTGCGACGATATCGTGGCCAAGCTCCCGCAGGGCATCGACACCATGCTCGGCGCCGGCGGGGCGTACCTTTCGGGCGGCGAGGTCCAGCGCGTGGCGCTCGCCCGCGCAATCCTTAAGGACGCGCCCATCGTGGTGCTCGACGAGGCCACAGCCTTTGCCGACCCCGAGAACGAGGCGCTCATCCAGCGCGCCTTTAGCAAACTGGCGGCGGGTCGCACAGTCATTATGATCGCGCACCGGCTTTCGACCGTGGTGGGGGCCGACAAGATCGTGGTGCTCAACCAAGGTAGCGTGCAGGAGACTGGCACCCATGCCGAGCTGCTGTCCCAAAAGGGTCTATACGCCAAGATGTGGGCTGAATACGAACAGGCCGCGAGCTGGAAAATCACTGCAGCGACCGCGGATGCCGCCGTCACGAAGGGAGGCGAGGCCTAAATGTTCGCCTCATTCCAAAAGAAGTATTTCCTATCCGATAAAGGCGTCGCCGGCGTAAAACGCGGCATTTTCTGGACCGCGCTCACCAATCTCATTACCATGGCCGGCATGGGCTTATTGTTCCTGGTCATGGCCGGTTTTGTCGAACATCTCGCCACCGGTGCCGACCTGCCGGATGCCCTGCCGATTGTGGGCGGCCTCCTGGTCTTTTTCGTGTTGCTCTTTGCCTCTAACTGGCAGCAGTATTACTACACCTACTGCATCTTTTACGAGGAGTGCGGCAAGCAGCGTATGGAGATTGCCGAGCGCTTGCGCAAGCTGCCGCTGTCGTTTTTTGGCCGTCGTGATCTGGCCGATTTAACCGAGACCATCATGGGTGACGTCCAGGCCATGGAGCACGCTTACAGCCACGTGCTGGGAGAGCTTTGGGGTGCCATCATCGCAAGCGCCATTGTGTTCGTGGCGTCGCTGCTCTTTTGCTGGCAGCTGGCGATCGCGGCGTTTTGGAGCGTTCCCGTGGCCTTTGCCGTGCTGTATCTAACACGCGGGCCCATGACCCCGGTGTTCGATCTCGTGCGCGCCGAGAAGGTCAAGGTCACCGAGGCGATTCAAGAGACGCTCGACTGCGCGCGCGAGATCCGTGCCACCAACCAGGAGGCTCATTATCTTGAGGGGCTCAACGCCGTGATCGATGCCGAGGAGCGCGAGACCACCAAGGGCGAGCTCGCCAATGGGCTTTTGGTCAACTCCGCCTTTGCCATCCTGCGTCTGGGCATTGCCACCACGTTGGTCACGGGCGCCGCGATGGTCGCCTCCGGGCAGGTCGACTTTTTGGTGATGTTTGCCTTCCTGCTTATGGTGAGCCGTATCTATGCACCCTTTGACCAGGCGTTAATGTTAATGTCCGAGCTGTTTGCCGCCGAGTCGTCTGCCAAGCGCATGCGTTCCATCATGGAAGAGCCTGTGGCGCGGGGCAGCGAGAAATTTGAGCCCGTGGGCCACGATGTGGTGTTCGATCATGTGGCATTTGGCTATGGTGCGGGCGAGGACGGCCGCGCCGGCGAGAAAGTCCTTACCGATGTAAACTTTACCGCCAAGGAAGGCGAAGTTACGGCGCTGGTCGGTCCTTCGGGTTCCGGTAAGTCTACGGTGAGCCGCCTGGCCGCACGCTTTTGGGATGCCACCGAAGGCACAGTCACCGTGGGTGGCGTGGATGTTGCGAGCGTCGATCCCGAGGTACTGCTGCGCGACTACGCCATTGTGTTCCAAGACGTGCTGCTCTTTGACGACACGGTGATGGGAAACATCCGCCTCGGGCGTCGTGGCGCCACCGATGAGCAAGTGCTTGCGGCTGCGCGTGCCGCCAACTGCGACGAGTTTGTGAGCCGCATGCCGCAGGGCTACAACACCATGATCGGCGAGAACGGCTCCAAGCTGTCCGGCGGTGAGCGCCAGCGCATCTCTATCGCCCGTGCGCTGCTCAAAGACGCGCCTATCGTGCTGTTGGACGAGGCGACGGCGAGCTTGGATGTGGAGAACGAGACCGTGGTTCAGCAGGCGCTCTCCCGTCTGCTTGCAGGTAAGACGGTTATCGTTATTGCCCATCGTATGCGTACGGTGGAAAATGCCGACAAAATCGTTGTACTCAAGGATGGTGTGGTTGCCGAGCAGGGCACTCCGGCGCAGCTCAAGGCGGCAGGTGGAGAATTCGCCCGCATGGTGGCGCTGCAAAAGGAAGCAGCTACCTGGCAGTTGTAAGAAGGGGCAAAGGGACAGTCCCTTTGTCACATTGACAATCGGTTACTCCGCATCGTTAATTTTCAAAAGGTTAGCCATGGCTGACCTAGATAGTTAGATAAAATTGAGATATTTCAAAAGCGTGCTCGAGCAAACTTGTTTACTCGGGTGCTGAGGCACCATGCCGCGTCCAATGCGGCAAAAGGGAGAAGCAACATGAAGAAGTCGACGTTTAACACCCTGCTTGTCGGTGGCGGTTTTCTGCTCGGTACGGCCGGCATCAAGCTGCTCACCAGCGCTCCGGTAAAGAATGCCTGCGTGCAGGGTATCGCGTGCGGCATGCGCATCAAGAACGGCTACCAGGACATGGTCGAGCAGGCCAAGGCCGAGGTCGACGACATGGTTGCCGAGGCGGCCTATATCACCCAAAGCGAGGCCGCTGCGGACAAGGCAGCCGAGTAGCGCTCCCAGGCACAAACTATGAGATTCTCGATTATCAGCGAGATCCCCGGCAGGACCCGCCTCCAGTTGGCGGGTCCTGTGCCAGAGAGCGATCTCGATGCGCTTCTAAAGCTCAGTGGCGAAATCGATGGTGTGCGCAAGGTGCGCGTCTACGGCCGCATCGGCCAGATGGCGCTCGAATATGACGAGCGGTGTCGTGCGGGCGTACTCGACGCCTTGGGCGCGCTCGATGCCCAGGCCATTGCCGACGCAAAGACGGGTTACGTGATGCAGCTTGAGCCACGCAAGCACAAGCTCGTCATGGATCTTGCCACACTTATCGGTGCCCATTACGCACGTCGCTGGTTCTTGCCCACGCCACTGCGCGCGGTGTTTGTCGTGGCCGGTTACATGGCCTTTTTGCGTGCCGCTCTCCACGAGCTCGCGCAGCCGCGCCTGACCGTTCCCGTGCTCGACGCTTCGGCCATCGGCATTTCGTTCGTCAAACGTGATGTCGACACCGCGGGCCAGACGATGTTCCTGCTCAACGTGGGCGAGCTGCTCGAGGACTACACGCGCGCCATGAGCGAAAACGAGCTCATCAACTCGCTGCTCGATGTGCCCGACAAGGCGCAAAAGGTCGTCGGCGACACCGAGGTAAGCGTTGCCGCGACCGAGCTTGAGCCCGGCGATCTGGTCGCCGTGCGCACTGGCATGTCCATTTGCATCGACGGTGTTGTCGAGCAGGGGAGTGCTATGGTCAACCAGGCGACCCTGACCGGCGAGCCGCTGGCCGTCGAGCGCAGCGCAGGGGACGACGTGTTCGCCGGCACCGTCGTGGAAGACGGCAGCATCTTGGTTCGCGTGCGCGCCAACACGGCTCAGACCAAGCTTCGCTCGATTGTCTCGCTCGTGCAGACGGCCGACTCGCTCAAGTCCGAGGGCCAGTCGCACATGGAAGACCTCGCCAACAAGATCGTCCCGTGGAACTTCCTGCTCGCGGGCCTGGTCGCGCTTACCACCCGCAGCCTCATCAAGACCTCAGCGGCACTGATGGTCGACTACTCGTGCGCACTCAAGCTCACGGGTTCCGTTGCCGTCATGACCGCTATGAGCGATGCTGCCAAGATGGGCGTCATGGTCAAGGGCGCGAAGTACTTTGAGTCGTTTGCCAAGGCCGACACCATTGTGTTTGATAAGACCGGCACGCTGACCGAGGCGCAGCCGCGCCTGGCTTGTGTGCTGACGACCGACGGCTGGAGCGAGGACGAGGTCCTGCGCCTTTCTGCCTGCCTGGAGGAGCATTTCCCGCATCCGGTGGCGCGTGCCGTGGTCAACGCCGCCCGCGAGCGCGGGCTCGAGCACCGCGAGCGCCATGCTGCGGTCGAGTATATTGTGGCGCACGGCATCGCTTCGTCCATCGAAGGACGTCGCGCGATTATCGGCTCGGCACACTTTGTGTTTGAGGACGAGAGCGCGCAGCTCGATTCCGACATCAAGGAGCGCATCGAGTCCCAGATGCAGGGCCTGTCGCCGCTGTATCTGGCGGTCGACGGCACGGTCGTCGGCGTGCTCGGTATCGAGGACCCGCTTAAGCCCGGGGTCCGTGAGGCCATCGCCGACCTGCATGCGCTGGGCGTCAAGCATGTCGTTATGCTCACGGGCGATTCCGAGCGCACGGCCGAGCGCATTGCGCGAGAGGCGGGCGTCGACGAGTTTAAGGCCGAGCTGCTGCCCGAGGACAAGTACGCGTATGTGGAGCGCATTAAGGGCGAGGGGCGCCACGTTGCCATGGTGGGCGACGGCGTCAACGATTCGCCGGCGCTCGGTTTGGCCGACGTGGGACTGGCGATGGGTGGCGGAAGCGACATCGCCAAGGAGGTCGCCGATATCATCCTGACCGATACGGATCTCGCCGCGATCGTGCGCCTGCGCCGTATGAGTCAGGGCCTCGTTGATCGTCTGACGAGCTCCTACTCTAAGGTGATGCTCACCAACTCGGCGCTCCTGGCGCTCGGCATTACCGGCGCGATTACCCCGCAGGCGTCGTCGCTGCTGCACAACGGCTCGACGATCGCCTACAGCCTGAACAACGCGAAGGCTTACCTGCGTTAGCAGGCGTGTTTGCCCACGTTATCCGGCCTGCGCCCAGACGTCATCGGTATCGTCCGGGCGCAGGCCTTTTGCGTTTGACCATTTGCTAGCATCTCTATATATTGTTGCTAGCTATGCTAGCAATTGAAGGGAGCGGGGTCAACGTGGGTGCTGTTAGCGGTATGGCGCAGGTGAACGTTCGCGTAGATCGCCAGGTCAAGGACCATGCGGAGGAAGCGTTGCGGCTTTCGGGCGCCTCGCTTCCCGAGCTCATCAAAAAGGTGGTGACCAAGGTCGCACAGGGTGGCGGGCAGTGCGAGGAAGTGCTTGCGGCCGTCGACGACCGCAAGCAGACCGTCGCGCCCGATACTTCGTTCGCCGCATCATGGGCGGCGGCGGATCAGCTTTACGCGGACCTGGGTATCGCTACGTCGCCCGTATCCGACGATCGCGGTTGGGACGCAATCTATTCCGAAGCCATGGATGAGCGTTATCGCCAAAAGGGGATGATCCAGTGAGTGGGGTGCCTCTCAAGATCATGGTGGACGCCAACGTATGGGTTGATTCGTTTTGCGTCGACCATGCCGAGTCGCTTGCCGCGCGTGCGTTTATTGGGCGGGCGACGGAATCGGGGGCGTTGCTGTTCTTTCCGGTGCATATCGCTAAGGACGTGCTGTACGTTGTCCAACACGAGCTAAAGCGTAGCGTTCTTGCCAGCGGGGGAGCGCTCGACGAGGCATCTGCCCGTGCAATTGGCGATGCGGCGTTGGCGTTTGTTCGGAACATGACCGAAAACGCCACGGCCGTGGGTGCAGATGCGTCGGACCTTTGGCTGGCCGACAAATACTTAGCGCTCCATCGCGATTACGAAGACAACTTGGTGCTCGCCGCGTGCAAGCGCGCGCAGGTCGATTACTTGGTGACCAACGATCGCAAGCTGCTCGAACATGCCGATCTTGCAGCAAAGACCCCGCGCCAAATAATGCCGATTCTGGCTTTGGCCGAACGTGGTGGCGTGGCAATCGGTTAACGCGAACTGTTTGCGGGCCTCTTGGACGACGATGCGCCAAGGGGCCCGCGTCTGCTATTTACAAAAGTTCGGCCTTGATGGCGGGACTTTCTTCGAGCTGCTTGGCTGCCTTTTCGTCGGAGCTGTCGAGTGCTGCCAAGCTGCGGTAGACCCACTCGTTGACCTGGGTGTTCTTGACGCCTGCGGTCTGCATAAGGGCGCCTACCTCGCGGATTGCTGCGAGCAGGTCGGCTTTGGGACCCGCGAGCTCGACCTCGATGCCGTGGTAGGCGGGCACGCCGCGGTTCTCACTCACGTGGTCGATAAAGCCCTCGACGGTCTCAAGCTGCTGGGCGAGAGCCGCATCATCGTCAGCGTCCAGCGCGACGAGTGCGTTCGATACCGTGAGGGCGGGATGTCCGCAGGGGACAAAGCCCTCGATGACATCCATAGCTTCGGTAATGGTTGAGCCCAGGCCTGCGAGGGCATTGACGAGTTGCTGCTTGGTATCCATAACGGTCCTTTCGGCTGGTCGGTTTTGCTTGGCGAAAATATACGTGACGCGATCGGTGGCAAAAGTGCGAAGTGCAGCGCACATTGAGGTCTTCACAGCTCGTGCATAGAACAGCTGTCCGCTTTAAGAACGTGGTAAGATAGCTATCTGCGAGTGGGGTTCATCCCGCGTGTTCCTTGAAAAGTCGACGGTTATCGGGTGCTTGTAGGCCCGATGCCATCCAGACTTTCCCGACATTCGGGGGCGACTGGTTTCGACACGATAGCTCTGAGAGAGGAAGCAAGCCGAGGTCTCCTCGCCTCGTTAAACAGGGGTACCGTCAAATTGAATTGACAACAACTCTTCTTTTGAGCCTATGGCTCTCGCTGCTTAGTTTATAGCGGCGCGTCAACCCGGTGATTTCCCCGACACCGGCGCGACGTCATCTTAGGGGAATGCTCCTGCGCACGTAATCGGTATGGCGCGGGCTAAGACCGAACCGGTTAGGACGTCGCGAGCGTGTCGCTGCGCGCAAGGCGTCCGAGACTAAACCAGCGACTGAGCTTGGAGATGCCAATCAGGGGGCTTTCGTGGACCGGAGTTCGATTCTCCGCGCCTCCACCATAAGTAACAGGCAGGTAGATATTCGTATCTACCTGTCTTTTTATTTCTAGTCCGTACCGCGGAGAATCGAACTCTGTGCAGGGCGCGGGCGTTAAGCAAACGCGAAGCGTTTGTAGCCCGCGGGCGAGGGCGGCGGCAGCCGGCCGAAGCCGGTGCAGCAAATACGCGGATTCTTCGCGCAAAGCTTCAGCCCAATATAGATGCGATGTTTATCGAATTTCAGCTGGCCTCGCCCAGCATCAACGGATCCCCCGTACCGCGGAGAATCGAACTCTATGCAGGGCGCGGGCGTAAAGAAAACGCCTCAGTGACGCAGAGTGGGACGCGTTTTCCCAATGACTGCCCAGGCGGAAACCGCATCCCGGAATCTAAGCTCGGAATGGGATACATTTTCCGGATGACGCCTCAAGTGGAAGCTGCGACCCGGAATCGAGCCGTAGAGTGGGACATGCTTTCCCCATGGCAACCCAGGTGGAAAGCGCATCCCGGAATCGCCCCTCAGAACGGGACGCGCTTTCCGCCAGCCGCCCCCTCAACTCCAAAACCCATGCGCCCTCCATCCCAAAACTGGGTAGAAGAAAGTCAAAACGCAATCGCAGGAGGTCAATATGACTGCAGAAGATAAGGCAAAGAACGCCGGCAAGGTCGCGCTCGTCTTGGAGGGCGGCAGTTTTCGTGGGCAGTTTACCGCCGGCGTGCTCGACGTTCTCATGGAGGCCGGTGTCGAAATTCCGGCGGTGTACGGCGTCTCGGCCGGTGCGCTCAACGGCGTGAACTACAAGTCGCACCAGATCGGCCGTGCCAACCGCATCAACCTGGCTTTCTGCAACGACAACCGCTTCATGGGCGCCGCATCGTTTGCGTCCACGGGCTCCATCGTGGGTTACGACTTTATCTTCAACGATGTCCAGGACCGCCTGGACCCCTTTGACAACGAGACGTTCGACGCGAGCCCCATCGAGATGTACGCCGTCGCGACGGACATGCTCTTTGGAACCGCCGCGTACCTCCCGGTCAAAAGCGCCGTACTTGACCTCGACGCCGTGCGCGCCTCGACCTCGTTGCCGCTGGTGACGCCGCCGGTCGAGATCGATGGGCACAAATACGTCGACGGCGGCGTAGCCGATTCGGTCCCCGTCGAGCACGTGCTGGAGGAGGCGGGCTTCGATCGCGCGGTTGTCATTGTCACGCAGGACCGCTCGTACGAGAAAAAGCCCTACGAGTTTATGCCCGCCGCACGCGCTCGCTATGCCGACTACCCCTACCTGCTCGAGGCTATCGAGACGCGCCACGACCGCTATAACATCCAGCGCATGCATCTATGGAAGTATGAGCGTGAGGGCCGCGCGCTGGTCGTTGCTCCGCAAAAGCCGGTCGAGGTCGGCCATGTCGAGCACGATCCGGCAAAGCTTTTGGACCTGTATATCCAGGGCCGTCAGGAGGCAAAGCGCCTGCTCGCGGAAATCCAAGAGTTCGTTGAACGCTAGCGACGGCAAACCCTCAAAAATGACAACAGCTAAAGAGCTGGAAAATCACGGCTCGTGGATGACATGTGCAGAAACTCTGGTCGGAGCCAAAATACCTGTTGACTCGTACGGCGAGCGGGGTAATATGGACGGGTTACTTGCAGAGCCCCGTGAATCTCTGTAACAACACGTACTGTACATGGAGGAGTCTAAGTGATTTCGAAATCGACTCACTACGCCAAGCAGGGCGAGGTCCAGCGCAACTGGGTTCTCGTCGACGCCGATGGTGCTGTCCTGGGCCGTCTTGCCACCCAGATCGCAATGATCCTGCGCGGTAAGAACAAGCCCCAGTTCACGCCCAACAGCGACTGCGGCGACTTCGTCGTCGTCATCAACGCCGATAAGGTCCAGCTTACCGGTAACAAGGCCGACACGAAGACCTATTATCGCCACAGCGGCTACAACGGCGGCCTCAAGGCTGAGAGCTTCCGCCAGGCTATGGAGAAGCACCCGGAGAAGGTCATCGAGCGCGCCGTTCGCGGTATGCTGCCCAAGACCACCCTCGGCCGTGCCCAGATGACCAAGCTTAAGGTCTACGCTGGTGCCGAGCATCCGCATGCTGCCCAGAACCCCACGAAGATTGAGCTGGAGGCTTAAAGATGGCTGAGAACACCGTTGTCTACCAGGGTACCGGCCGTCGTAAGAACGCCGTCGCCCGCGTCCGTCTCGTCCCCGGCACCGGCAAGGTGACCATCAACAAGCGTGACGCCGAGCAGTATTTCGGCCGTCATCAGCTCGTTGAGAACGCCCTTGCTCCCTTCAAGGTGACCGACACCGCCGGTCAGTTCGACGTTATCGCTCTGTGCGATGGCGGCGGCATCTCCGGTCAGTCCGGCGCTCTGCGTCTGGGCATCGCTCGCGCTCTTCTGAACGCTGGCGACTACCGTGCTGACCTCAAGAAGGCCGGTTTCCTTACGCGCGATGCTCGCGTGGTCGAGCGCAAGAAGTACGGCCTCAAGAAGGCCCGCCGCGCTCCCCAGTTCTCCAAGCGCTAAGGTTTTATCTCCTTTCGAGATACAATGTACAAGCGGGGCCTGCCGATTCCTCGGCGGGTCCCGCTTTTCTTTTTCGACTAGGGCGGGCGGTTGTATATCGCCTGCTAGGGAAGGAGCGATCCTATGCCCCAGAACATCTTCGGTACCGACGGCGTCCGTGGCGTCGCCAATGCCGACCTCTCGTGCGACCTCGCGTTTCGCCTGGGCCGCGCGGCGACCAAGTTCCTTGGTCCGGATATCTGCGTCGGCCGCGACACGCGTCTTTCGGGCACCATGCTCGAGAGCGCTCTGACCGCCGGCATTATGGCCGAGGGCGGCCGTCCGCACTGCTGCGGCGTTATCCCTACGCCGGCCGTGGCACTGCTCACCGTTCAAAATGAGCTCGACGGCGGCATCGTCATCTCCGCTTCGCATAATCCGCCGGAGTTCAACGGCATCAAGTTCTTTAGCCGCAAGGGCATGAAGCTTCCCGATGCTGTCGAGGAAGAGATCAGCGCCTGGGTCATGTCCGAGGAGGCCATGGCTGCCGACACGCTGCCGACCGGCGCCGGTGTGGGTCACATCATCAAGATGAAAGATGCCCGCAAGGCCTATGTCGATCATGCCATCAGCACGCTCGACGGCCTTAAGCTCGATGGCCTGGTTGTTGCCGTCGACTGCGGCCACGGTGCTTCCTGCCAGACCACGCCCGCCGCGCTGCAGCGCCTAGGTGCCACGGTTCATGCCATCAACACCGATTACTGCGGCACAGACATTAACGTTGAGTGCGGCTCTACGCACCTTGAGCCCCTGCGCGAGCTCGTGCTGCGCACCCACGCCGACATCGGCCTGGCCCACGACGGCGACGCCGATCGCGTGCTGTTCGTGGACAGCGAGGGCAACGAGATCGATGGCGACTACATTCTTGCCATCTGCGGCTCCGATCTGGCCGCTCGCGGCAAGCTCGCCAATTCCGAGATCGTATCGACCGTTATGTGCAACCTGGGCTTCTCCATCGCAATGAAGGAGCAGGGCTTCGAGATGGTCCAGACCGCCGTGGGCGACCGCTATGTTCTTGAGCGCATGCTCGTGGATGGCGCCGTCATCGGTGGCGAGCAATCCGGCCATATCATCTTCCTGGAGCACAACACCACCGGTGACGGTCTGGTGACGGCTCTGCAGCTGCTGGCCGTGCTCAAGCGCACCGGTCGTACCCTCACCGATCTTGCCGGCATCATGAAGAAGTACCCGCAGGTACTCGTCAACGTGCATTCCGACAACAAGGCTGGTCTGGACGATTGCCAGCCCATCTGGGATGCCGTCGCTGCTGCCGAGAAGGAGCTTGACGGCCGCGGCCGCATTCTGGTGCGTCCGAGCGGTACCGAGCCGCTGGTCCGCGTTATGGCCGAGGCCGAGACGCACGAGCTGACCCAGCGCGTTGTCGACGACATCGTCGAGGTTGTCAAGCGCGAACTTCCCTAATGGTCAAAAACGAGTGCCAAGTGGTAAACTGTTAAGGCTATTTTGGTCGATTGGTATGTCCGAGGGGGAGCATGTTCACTAAAGTCCTAAGGTCTTTTGGTATGCGTGGTCGAGTCCTTACGCTGGATGCTCCCATCTCGGGCGACGTCATTCCGCTTTCCGAGGTCAATGACCAGACATTTGCCACCGGGCTTTTGGGCCAGGGGGTGGCGATTCAGCCTACCGGCACGCGTGTGATTGCACCGGCTGATGCCAAGGTCGAGGCCATTTTTCCCACGGGACACGCTGTTGCGCTTAACACGGTCGATGGCTTGGACGTGCTCATCCATGTTGGTTTGGACACTGTTCAGCTTGAGGGCAAGCACTTTACCGTACATGCGCAAGTGGGCGACATCGTCCATAAGGGCGATGTGCTCATCGAGTTCGATCGCGAGGCAATTGCTGCCGAGGGCTACGATGTGACGGTTCCCATCTTGGTGTGCAACTCTGTTGAGTTCTCGTGCATCAAGGGCTCCGTTGGCGTGCATGTCGAAGAGATGGACCAGCTCATCGTTGCTCGCGAGCGCTAGCAAGTGCACGTGGCCATTAGCCTACAATTCAAACACGTTTACGGAGGGCGCCCTTGAAAGAGGACGCCCTCCGTGGCAAGATGGGATTTGTCCGAAGCTAAAAGGCTTCGGGTCACCGTGGACGGGCAGGGGCCTCGACGCGGCTAGACACGAGACACATACATTACGCGACCTCGCCCTGGTGGCCGCACACGTTGGTTGCGGCCGACGCGGGCCGCGGGCAAGTGCTTGTAAGGGGAGCCTTGCCTCTCTTGTACGAGAAAGGACGCGTAATGAAGATCATTAAAGCTAAAGACTACGAGGATATGAGCCGCAAGGCCGCCAATATCATCTCGGCGCAGGTTATCCTCAAGCCCGACTGTGTGCTGGGCCTTGCCACCGGCTCCACCCCGATCGGTGCCTACAAGCAGCTCGCTGCTTGGTACGAGAAGGGCGACGTCGACTTTGCCGAGGTCAGCACCTACAACCTGGACGAGTATCGCGGCCTTTCGCACGACGATCCCCAGAGCTATCACTACTTCATGCGTGAGAACTTCTTCGATCACATCAACATCGACCTGAACAACACGCATGTGCCCGACGGTTCCAACCCCGACGCCGCCGCTGCCTGCTCTGAGTACGACAAGATCGTCGCCGCCGCCGGTTACCCGGATCTGCAGTTGCTCGGCATTGGCAACAACGGCCACATCGGTTTCAACGAGCCCGATGACCACTTCTCCAAGGGCACGCACTGCGTCGACCTCACCGAGAGCACCATTCAGGCCAACAGCCGCCTGTTCGACAGCATCGACGATGTCCCTCGTCAGGCCTACACCATGGGTACCCAGACCATCATGTATGCCCGCATGATCCTGGTCGTCGCCAACGGCGAGGCTAAGGCTCAGGCCGTGCATGACATGTGCTACGGTCCGGTTACGCCCGCGTGCCCGGCTTCGATCCTGCAGCTGCACACCAACTGCGTTGTCGTTGCCGACGAGGCCGCCCTTTCGCTCTGCGAGTAGCGCGAATCCTGCATCTCGACATAGCCTTGCCTAAGGCCTCCGCTTTGCGGGGGCCTTTTTGCTATCCCTTTCTGTCCACTTGACCAAAATCTTGTCGCAAGCTTGACGAATGCCGGATGCCCAACAGCTTGATTCATTCCATACCAGATTCTATGCAAAAATGCCACTAAAAGGTCGTAGACGGTAGCGGGTGCTAGGCGAGTTGAATGACATAGCTGAACCTTGTTCATCTGCGTTACACTGCCGCTTAGATGGGACAAGCTGACAAGCTCATTTACCTGCTTAAAGACCGATTAGTCGGGGGATTAATAACAATCGGCCCTCGCTGTACAAAAACTTGCCGCTTGCGTACCAAAAGACAACCTAAAACACAAGGTCGCTCTATACATAGCGCGGCTTGTATGGTCTTGCGGTTACAGTGTCCATACGGTCGAGTTGAGGAGCGGGCATGGTAAACGATTTGAGCAGTATAGACGACCTCGAGCTGATGCCGCTGGGCGGAGGCTATATGGTGCGACGCGAACGCTTGATGAATGAGCTTCTCGCCAAGGGCCGAAAGGCCGGCATCGTGGTTCTTTATGCGCCCGACGGGTTTGGGAAGACCTCGGTGCTGCTGCAGTACACCCATGAGGTTAAATGCGACCCGACGCGAGGTCCCGTGCGGATTATCGAGGCCGATCGCGCCACTGGGCGCGAGGTGTTTATGCAGCTCGAGGTGGTTACCGAAGAACTCAAAGACAAACCGCACTCCCTTATCGCGATTGATAATGTGCCAAACCTCGATCAGCACGATACCGAAGACCTCATCGACAGGATTCGCGGCCTGCGCGCCATGGGGGTAGGGGTCTTTATCTCCTGCCGTCCTTCAAATCGTCAGCTGATTCATGGGCTGGGCGATTCGGTTAAGATCAATGCGCAGATGCTCAAGGTGCATGCCTATGAGTATTCGGCGTGGGCATCGGCGTTTTCGATCAGCACATCGCTCGACTTTTATCAGCTCACGCAGGGCGTGCCCGAGCTCGTTTCGGCATTGCAGACGGGTCTGTATGGCCAAGGCGACGTAGCCGGTCTGCTCGAAAACGAGATTGTCAACGTATATGGCGCGGCACTTGTCGATCTGGCTTCGCTCGACAATAATGCACTGTTTTGCGTGGCATGTCTCATGATTTTGATGGGCGAGGGCAATATCGCAGAACTCGAGGCTTGCGGGGTGAGGCTATCGATGGTCGACCAGTCCTACTTTGTACGCGACTACCCGATCTTTGGCTTGGATCCCGCCGAGCGGAGTTTTACGTGTCTGGGCACGGAGGATAACGGACGCTTGCGCTTGCGCAAGTTGGTGGCCGAGGTTCGCCCCGAACTTGTTCCGAGGGCGGCCCGGATTTTGCTTAAGGCGGGTAGATGCGATGCGGCGATGGGCCTGGCGGACGCCTTTTTGGACCGTGATGCGGTCCTTGAACTTGCTGGGCAGTATGGGGTCGATCTGGCTCTGACGGGGCACGGGGCCGATATCTGCCGAGCAGCGCTGGGCACGATCGATGCCGAGGATCCGGCTCCAGAGCCAACGCCTGCCGAGGCGCTTGGCGTATATCTGGCAGCGGTCAGCGTGTCCAATACAAAGCTCGCTCGCTATATGGCATCGGTCATCGAGCGCGGGGGCGAACGGGCGGCCTGCGAAATAGACCCTGTTTCATGGAGGGTGGCCCAGACACTGACGGCTGTTTGCTATGGGGACAACGGGCTTGGGCTTCCTACGAACCTGGCCGTGCCAGAAATCGAGACATCCCATACCGCGCTCGATATGTTGTCTGCGCATATCGAGGTCAAGCGCTGCCTGACCGAGCGGGGAGATGACGGCGGCGTTCTACAGCAGCTCAAAACGAGCAAGGCCTACGACTGCGAGCTCGACATCGCGGGGATTGTTATACGGGCCGACAGCATGCTGGTGGAGCTTTTTGACGGGTCGTTTGCGGGAACCGACGAGCGCGACGACGAGATGACGGTGGTGCGGGAGGCGCTCGACGTACGTGGGCTCAAGGCGATGGCTATCTGGGTGCGCATGGTGTTGGCGGCACGGCGGCTCCTTTCCGGCTTGCCGGTAACCGACGACGCGGCGTTCAACGAGCTCGATCGTTTTGCCGTGCGCATGCGCGACAACCAGATTCAGCTGTTTGGCCTGTTGCTAGAAGGCTGGCAGTCGCTGGCAGAGGGACGGCCGGTTAATGCAAAGTTCCGTGCGGTCCAAGTGCTCAAACTTGCCGAGGAGTCGATTGCGTACATGCGCGATAACGCATTGCTGTTGGAGCGCGCGGCGTATCTGCGTAACACCTCGATGGTTTCGGTGCGCGAGGAAGCGGAGCTACTCGATATAAGCCAGACGCAGGTTGGTGGAGCGGAGGCCTGGATGGTGGCGCTGCATTTGGCCTGTGCGGGCCGAGACAGCGATCTTGCGGCCTGGATGTCCATGAATCGTGCGGGGATTCTGGAGCCATCGTATCGGCTCTTTGCGCGCCTTGCCATGCATTGTCTGGGCGAGCCGGCGACCAGGATTCGCAAGAAGCTCCCCGTGCGCGAGCTGTCGCGGTACTCGCTGCGCGATGATCTGGAAGGGGAGGGCGAGCGCTTATTTCAGGCCGGCGAGGTTGAAGCCGTTGATACCATCGACCATATCGAGATTCGCATGTTTGGTGCGTTTCGCGCCGAGCGCGACGGGTTTCCCATTACGGACAAAATGTGGCGCCGCAAGAAGGCGGCGACGCTTGCCGAGCGGCTTGCACTGGGCATGGATGCGCTCGTCGACCGCGAGACGCTGGCAATGGAGCTGTGGCCCCATGCCGAGTTTAATAGCGCCCGCAACAACCTGTACTCGACGATATCGCGCTTACGGTCGGCTTTGGGCCCGACGCCGGATGGCAAGTCGTGTGTGCTCATCCAAAATGAATGCATCGGACTCAACGGCGACTACGTCAAGACCGATGTACGGCTGTTTGACCAGATAAGCCGCGAGGTTTTGGGAAATCGCACGGGTGCGCGCGGGCCCCATTTAGTTGAGCTGTGCCTTAAGATTGAGCAGCTTTATGCCGGGCCGCTGTATGTTCCCAATGGCTGTAACCCCACCTACTTTTTGCGTATGCGACGCATTATGCAGTCAAAGTACATCGATTGCATGATTAAGGGAGCAAATGCCGCTCTAGAAGAAAACGATCTGCAGTCGGCGATTTGGCTGGCGGAGTCGGGGCTTCGGCAGGAAACGGCGCGCGAGGATATGGTGCGCTGTGCCATGCGCGTCTACAGTGCGGCGGGGCGGCGGCGCGATATCGTCGAGCTGTATAGCGGGCATATGCACCATCTGAGGGAACAGGTCAATGGCGTACCCGAGCCCGAGACGCGGCGTCTATACGAGCGCTTGGTGGAGGGGCGGCTCAATCGCGTGCTGGTCGAGCGATAAAAAACGGGCGCCCGAAGTACTTGGGCACCCGTAAGCTTGCTATGTGTTGGCTCGCCGGATCATTGGCTCTTAGACGAGCTTGATCTTCTCGATGTCCTTGCGCGAGGACTCGCGATACAGCGAGAACTTGCGGCCGATGACCTGGACGACCTCGGCGTGGCAACGCTCGGAGAGCTCTTCGGCGGCCTCGCGGGCGGAAAGACTGGAGCCATCGAGCACGGAGCACTTAACGAGTTCGTGCTTCTCCAGGTAGGCGACCGTCTGCTCGACGGTGCCCTCGTTGACATCGGACTTACCGATGATGATGGCGGGGTTGAGGTGATGGGCCATGCTGCGAAGCTGCTTGACCTGGGCTCCTGTCAGTGCCATGGGTTCTCGCTTTCTATGTATGGGGCGCCCCGCGACGGGGCCTTAATCTACGTGAGCTGTCCCACGATAGCGCAGGAACGGCGCGGTGTGGGGCGCGTTTGCCCAGTTCGCAAAGAATGCGGATGCCGAGGTGATGGGCAGCTCGGGCTGTGAACGGGCTACGAGCGGGATTCAGAGACCGGTTCCCATGCAATAAACGCCCAGCGAACCTTACGGATATGGTCGAGCATATAGCACCCCTGCGGCACGCCCTTGGAGCCCGGCTCACCGGCATGGGGATTCTCGATCATGTGTTGGGCGATGTAGTCGCGCAGACGGTCGACCTTATCCTCGTTGCCATGCTCAAGCATGCGGGAAAAGTCCGCCACGCCTGCCTCAAGGCTATCGAAGGTATCGCGACGAGGCGATTCAAAGTACGTGACCTGCGGCAGGGCACCCATCTGAATGAGAATGTTAAAGGCGTACACAAAGCCATTGCTGCAGGTAACCGAGGCGCCGATGGCGTTCATCAAGTGCAGATCATAGCGCGGGCTGGAGTTGGCGACCATCGTGACAGCACAACGCCGACGAGCCGTTCGATTAAGCTTGGCAAGCGCATCTTTTAGATTGGTCGTCGTAACCGACCGACTGGCAAAGGCAACATCCACCGCTTTCGCGACCGGTCCAACCAAATCCCAATCATCATCCCAAGCAAGCTCAAGCGGCGTTATGCGCCCCTCGAGCCCGTAATACTCAATGCCGGCATCAAGGGTGCCCAACATAGCGGGGGAGAAGTCGGCTGCAATCACAGGATGCCCAGCCTGAGCAAGCGGAATAGCAATCGACCCAGCCCCACACCCCATATCCAGCACCGATTCACCAGGCTTTAACGCCAACAGCTTCATAAAGTCCCGGGCATACGGGGCAGTCTCCAACGGCCGAAAATGCCGAGCCCGCTTATCCCATTCAAAAGAATCATCAGCCCGCCGCCGATCAGCTTGCAGACGCATCCATTCGCCATTCCAATCCGCAGAAAGCAGCTCAGATTGAATTACACCATCAGCCACGGGCCATCCCCCTCACAACAAAAAAGCGGCTCCTCCCAAAAGAAGAGCCGCAACAAGCATATATCAGAAAAAGAACTGTTCCAACGCCAAACCGCCGCACCAGCCAAGTGGTGCAGGAGCGAAGCAACTGCAACCGGGATAGAACCCAACTGAGGTCCCGTTGTGCGGGAGCCCCGGGGAGGGCAAATATATAAGGTCGATCGCGAGTTCCGCACGAGCCGGAGAGCACTTAATGTGCTCTCCGTGCGAGCCGGGACTGTCCGAGCAGGCGACCTTATATATTTGCCCTCCCCGGGGCTCCTCGCCAGTCCCCCTCAGCTAGTTCTTCAGCGAGTTCAGCGGCGCCGGGAAGCGTCCACCGCGATGGGCAAGCACGGTGCCGGCGTTGGGGTTCACCGGCATGATGGGCGCACGGCCGAACAGGCCGCCGTACTCGACGCAGTCACCCACGCCCTTGCCGATGGCAGGAATCACGCGGACGGCCGTGGTCTTGTTGTTGATGACGCCGATGGCCATCTCGTCGGCGATGATGCCGGCGATGGTCTCGACCGGGGTGTCGCCGGGGATGGCGATCATGTCCAGGCCAACGGAGCACACGCAGGTCATGGCCTCGAGCTTCTCGAGCGAAAGCGCACCGGCCTCGACGGCGGCGATCATGCCGGCGTCCTCGGACACGGGGATAAAGGCGCCGGAAAGACCGCCCACGCTGGAGCTGGCCATGACGCCGCCCTTCTTGACGGCATCGTTGAGCATGGCGAGCGCGCAAGTCGTGCCCGGGCCACCGCAGGTGCCCACGCCGATGATCTCGAGGATGCGCGCGACGGAGTCGCCGATGGCAGGCGTGGGAGCCAGCGACAGGTCGACAATGCCCTTCTCGACACCCAGACGATGGGCGGCCTCGCGGCTCATGAGCTCGCCGGCACGGGTGATCTTAAAGGCGGTCTGCTTAATCTTTTCGGCGACTTCCATCATCGAGGCGGAATCGGACAGCGTCTCCAGGGCTGCGGCCATAACGCCGGGGCCCGAGACGCCTACGTTGATGACGGCGTCGGCCTCGCCACCGCCGTGGACGGCGCCCGCCATAAACGGGGAGTCCTCGACCATGTTAGCAAAGCAGACAAACTTGGAAGCGCCGACGGAATCCTGGTCGGCCGTGAGTTTAGCGGCATCGATGATGGTCTGGGCGGCCATAAGCACGGCGTCCATGTTGATGCCGGCGCGCAGGCTGGCGACGTTGACGCTGGAGCAGACGCGGCTCGTGGTGGCGAGCGCCTGGGGGATGGACTGGATGACGCGGCGGTCGGCGTCGCCGATGCCCTTCTGGACGAGTGCGGAGAAGCCGCCCAGGTAATCGATGCCGAGCGTCTCGGCCGCGCGGTCGAGGGCATGCGCGATGGGGGTGAGGTCCTCATCCTTGCAGCACGCGGCGATCTGCGCCACCGGGGTGACGGAAACGCGCTTGTTGACGATGGGGATACCGTACTCGCGCTCGAGGTTCTCGGCGGTCTCGACCAGATGCTCAGCCGTGTGCGTCACGTGGTCGTAGATCTTCGTGCACATGCGGTCGAGGTTCTCGTCACCGCAACCCATGAGCGAAACACCCATGGTGATGGTCCTGATGTCGAGGTTCTGCTCCTCAACCATGCCGCGGGTTTCCGCGATTTCTGCGGGCGTGATCGCCATCCTTGCGCTCCTATCTGCCAAAACGAGCATAGTCTTTTCTATTCTAACGTGCCGCACGTGCCAAGTGGCGCATGCGGCACGTTTTGGTGCTCGGTTGTTTCCGTTGTGTTACTGCCCAAAGACCTCTTCGGCGATACGAGCGCTTTCGGCGGCGTCCTTGGCGTAGTAGTCCGCGCCAATCTGCTTGGCGTATTCGGGGGTGAGTACGGCGCCGCCTACGATGATCTTGACGCCTGGAACCTCGGCATGGAGCAACTTGATGGTCTCTTCCATGGCGACGACCGTGGTAGTCATAAGCGCCGAGAGACCGACGAGCTTAATATCGCGCTCCTTGACGGTCTTGAGCACCTCTTGCGGGTCGACGTCGCGGCCCAGGTCAAAGACGGTATAGCCGTAGTTGTCGAGCAGCATCTTGACGATGTTCTTGCCGATATCGTGGATGTCGCCCTTGACGGTGGCCACGCAGATCTTGCCCTTATCGGCAATCTCGCCGGCGGGCATCAGGCGCTTGATGGTGTCAAAACCCATGCGTGCCGCCTCTGCCGATGCCATAAGCTGCGGCAAGAAGAACTTTCCCTGGTCAAAGAGGACGCCGACCTCGTCGAGGGCGGGGATAAAGTGGTTATTGATGAGGTCCATGGCGTCGTGGTCTGCCAGCAGACGCTCGGTCTCGGCAGCGATCTCGCCTTTGCGGCCCGAGACGACCATGCGACGAATCGGGTCGTCGTTGCCGTCGGTGCCGGCGGTGCCGGCAGCGGGCACGGTGTCGGTCGATGCGGCCTGAGCTGCTGCCGGGTTGGCGGCGATCTTATACGGATCGGTCCAGCCGGCATAGCGCTCGATGTATCCGGTCGAGCCCTCGTCCTCAACGCTCAGGACGCGATAGCTGTAGACGGTGTCCATAAAGCGCTTGGAGCCCGGGTTCATGATGGGGGCATCGAGGCCCGCGCCAAAGGCGGCGGCCAAAAAGACCGAACCCAGCAGCGGGCGAGCGGGCAGGCCAAAGCTGATGTTCGACACGCCGAGCGCGCATTTGACGCCCAGGCGCTCCTTGCACAGGGACATGGCGCGCAGGATCTGCTCGGCCTGGCGTTGATTGGTCGAGGCGGTCATGACCAGGCAGTCGATGAGGATACGGTCCGGGCCGATGCCGTAGCGGGCGGCCTCGGCCACGATGCGCTCGGCGATGGCAAAGCGGGCCTCGGCGGTATCGGGGATGCCGCCTTCGTCGAGCGTAAGGCCGACAACGTTGGTGCCGTAGTGGGCGACCAGCGGGAAGATCTCGTCCATGATCTGCTGCTTGCCGTTGACCGAGTTGATGATGGGCTTGCCGGCGTAGCGACGTACGGCGGCCTCGACGGCGGCGGGGTCGGTGGAGTCGATCTGCAACGGCAGCAGCGTGGAACCCTGGAGCTGCTCGGTGGCCTGTTGGATAATCTTGACCTCGTCGATCTCGGGCAGGCCCACGTTGACGTCCAGGATGTCGGCGCCCTGCTCCTGCTGGCTGATGCCCTGGCTCACCACGTAGTCCAGATCGCCGTCGCGCAGGGCCTGCTGCAGGCGCTTTTTGCCGGTGGGGTTGATGCGCTCGCCGATGACGGCGATCTTGTGGCCGTCGCAGGGGAGGTCCACCACGGTCTGGGCGCTTGTGACCGACATGCTGGGCTTGCGGTGGCGCGGACTGGGCGCGTGGTTATCGATAAGCGTGCGCAGCGCTGCCATGTGCGCCGGCGTGGTGCCGCAGCAGCCGCCCACGACGCTTACGCCGTCCTCAATCATACCGGCGACGGCCACGGCGTACTCGGGCGCCTGGATATCAAAGACGGTGTTGCCGTCGTCGTCCACGTGGGGCAGTCCTGCGTTGGCCTGCACCATAACGGGCTTGTCCGTAACGGTGAGCATGCGAGCGGCGAGTCCTCGGAGCTCGGCCGGTCCCTGGCTGCAGTTGATGCCCAAAACGTCGGCGCCGATGGCATCGAGCGTGATGGCGGCAACCTCGGGACTCGTGCCCAGGAAGGTGCGACCGTCTTCCTCAAAGGTCATGGTGGCAAAGACGGGCAGGTCGGAGTTCTCGCAGCAGGCGAGGACGGCCGCCTTGATCTCGGCAAGGTCGGTCATGGTCTCGATAATAAAGAGGTCCACGCCCGCATCGACGCCGGCGCGCACTTCCTCGGCAAAGAGGTCGTAGGCCTCGTCGAAGCTGAGGGTGCCCAGGGGGCGAAGCAGCGCACCGATGGGGCCGATGTCGCCGGCGACGTAATGGGCACCGGCCGCGCGGGCGCAGGCGACAGCGGCGGCAAAGACATCTGCCACGGTGGCGGCGCCATCGAGCTTGTGCGCGTTGGCGCCAAAGGTGTTGGCGGTGATCACGTCACAGCCTGCCTCGACATATTGACGTTGGATATCGGTGATAACCTGGGGCTCCTCAAAGTTGAGCAGCTCGGGCAGGGCGCCCGCCTTCATGCCAGCGGCCTGCAGCATGGTGCCCATGCCGCCGTCGAACAGCAGGTGTCCCGTGCCCTCGATGGCGGCGCGCAGACGATCGTCCTTAATGCGAAGGCCGTCGATTGTGCGCGTCTTGTATGCAGCGCCGCTGCGGCGGGCAGCATCAACGGGCGCCGCCAGCGCGGCACCGTCCAGATCATGAGTGATAAGCGGAGTAAACATCAATGAGCTCCTAATGGCTGGAATAGCAGGTGGTGTGGGCGGCGCGGAAGCGACAGTGCTCGCGCATGCGACAGATATTGCAGGTGGGGCGGCTCTGGGCGTCGTGGACCTCGCCGTCAAACAGACCGATCACCGCGGTCACGCTCTTGGTGGGCATGAGCAGGCTGGTGGGCGTGACGGTAAGCCCGATGAGCCGCGTGGCGTTGAGCGCGTCCACGATTGAGCGCTGTGCCGTAAGCGGGCAGTCGCCGTAGCCGGGACTGAAGCGCCAGTTACCGGCGAGTCCGTGTGCGGCGGCCGCAGCCTTAACCTGCTGGTCCATCTGCTCGACGGCGGCTTCTACATAGGCAGAGCATGCGGCGTCGAGCACAGCTCCCTCCAGGGGCTGCTGGGCTCCCGTGGTACGCAGGCGACGCTCGGCGTCCATGCCGAGGGTGCATGCCATGAGCGCGGCAAAGCGGGCGTCTTTGAGATGTCGATAGATGTCGCGACCGCGCAGCTCAACGTTGGTGCCGACCAAGCGAATGCAAGGCTCTCCCTGCTCGTCCACGCCCGTGGCATCGACGGTAAACACGCGCCGCACGCCGCGGGGCTCAATGTCCAGCTCAAGGCGCTCGACCACAAGCTCAATACGTCGTGACAGCTCGGGCTCAATCTGCTGGCCGCCGTAACCCAGATACCGCAGCATCTCGGCACGGTCGACACGGGGATGGTGCGCAGCATCGACACGGTAAAGCGCCGGCGACGCAAGGTCGGCCGGCACTTCGACAGCGGTTGTATCGATGTGCGGTTTTTCCATTACCCCAGGCGCTCCATAATGGTCGCGGCGATCGCAGGACGATTCATAGTGTACAGGTGCAGACCGGCGGCACCGTGCTCCTTAAGGTCGCAAAGCTGACGGGCGGCATAATCTACACCGGCTGCCTGCAGGCTCTCGGGGTCGTTCTCGTACTTGGCGAGAATCTTGATGACGGGGGAGGGCAGCGACGCGCCGCACATAAAGACCATGCGGCTGATCTGGGACTTGCCCATAAACGGCATGATGCCCGCGGTGATGGGCACCGTGATGCCTGCCTTGTCGGCAAGCTCGCGGAAGCGGTAAAAGCACTCGTTGTCAAAGAAGAGCTGCGTCACAAAGAAGCTCGCGCCGGCGTCCTGTTTTTGCTTGAGGTATTCGACCGAAGCGTTGAGGTCCTCACAGGCAATGTGGCCCTCGGGGTAGGCCGCGGCGCCCACACAAAAGCCGGCGTCGACAAGCTCGGGGATGAGCTCGCGGGCGTAGGCGTAGTCCGAGGCGGGCTTGTCATCCTCGGTCGCGCCAGCGGGCAGATCACCGCGCAGGGCCAGGATGTTTTCTACGCCGGCGGAGCGGTATTCGTCGATCTTGGCGGCGATGTCGGCATGCGTGCGGCCCACGCAGGTAAGGTGCGCCACCGAGGGCGTGTCGAATTCGCTCGAAATCATATGCGCGATGGGGGCGGTGGTGGCGCCGTTGCCAGAGCCGCCGGCCGAGCAGGTGACCGAGACAAAGCTCGGCGAAAGCTTGCACAGGTTGCCTGCCACCTCGCGAGCCGTATCGAGGGTAAGCTCACCCTTGGGCGGGAACATCTCAAACGAAATGGGCGTGGTGCCTTGGGATGCTGCCTGCTTAAAAACCTCGTCGACGCGCATATCGTGCTCCTTTAGATGCCTGGGTGCGATGTTTTTGTAGCAAGGATTCTACAGCACCACTGCGCTAAGGTGGAGTTTTTCTTGCTATTTGGGGATACCAATCGAAAATGCTTCGCTATCGGCATTTCCTATAACAGGGTAGTCAATCTAAGATGGGACTATATTGAATGGTATCTGATGCGAAATACCAGTTAAGAAAGCCCTGTCTCAAATTGGCTGCCCTTAAATCATGGGGAGAGGTCTGCAATTTATACAGTTGATTGGCCATTAAGGGCGGCAGCGCCGCTGTGATGCGGTAACCTCATTGATTGGTTTCGCGACAGCAACACAACGGTAATGTCGCGGAAACACGGCGAGCCTAATCTATGACTCGTTCGTTAGTAATCAACACCGCTTCTCACGCGGTGCCGATACGAAGGGAGTTCCGTATGGCCGAACTTACTGACCGCTTCGGGACCATGGTGTTCTCTGAGGAAGTCATGAAGGACTACCTCCCCAAGGACATTTGGAAGCGCCTTGCTGCAACCCTCGAGGGCGGTGAGCCGCTCGACCTGGATGTGGCCAACGCCGTTGCCCATGCCATGAAGGTCTGGGCCATCTCCAAGGGCGCGACGCACTACGCGCACTGGTTCCAGCCGCTTTCGGGCATTACTTCCGAGAAGCACGACAGCTTCCTGGAGCCCAACCACGACGGCACCGCCATTACCAAGTTTACGGGCAAGAACCTCATCCAGGGCGAGCCGGACGCCTCCAGCTTCCCCAACGGCGGCCTGCGCGCCACCTTCGAGGCCCGTGGCTACACCGCTTGGGATCCCACTAGCCCCGCCTTTATCAAGGACGATGTCCTGTGCATTCCCACGGCTTTCTGCTCCTACACGGGCGAGGCCCTGGACAAGAAGACCCCGCTGCTGCGCTCCATGACCGCGCTCTCGCGTGAGTCCAAGCGCGTTTTGGCGCTGTTTGGCAAGACCCCCAAGAAGGTCGTTCCTTCCGTGGGCGATGAGCAGGAGTACTTCCTGATCAAGAAGGACGCCTACCGCAAGCGCAAGGACCTGGTCATCACCGGCCGCACCCTCTTTGGCGCCGCTCCCTGCAAGGGCCAGGAGCTCGAGGAGCACTACTTTGGCGCTATCCGCCCCACCGTCTCGGCCTATATGAAGGACCTGGACGATGAACTGTGGGCGCTTGGCATTCCTGCCAAGACCAAGCACAACGAGGTCGCTCCCTGCCAGCATGAGCTCGCCCCTGTCTACGGCGAGGTCAACGAGGCCATCGACCAGAATCTGGTCATGATGGAGAAGATGAAGCTCATCGCCTCCCGCCACGACTTGGTCTGCCTGCTGCACGAGAAGCCCTTCGAGGGCATCAACGGTTCGGGCAAGCACAACAACTGGTCGCTTGGCACCGAGTCCGAGAACCTGCTCGATCCGGGCGACACCCCGCTCGACAACCTGCAGTTCATCGTCTTCCTCACCGCGGTGATCGAGGCCGTCGATAACTATCAGGAGCTCCTGCGCGCCTCCGTCGCCTCGGCCGGCAACGACCATCGTCTGGGCGCCAACGAGGCTCCTCCGGCGATTATGTCCATCTTCCTGGGCGACCAGCTTACCGAGGTCGTCGAGAAGATCATCGATGGCAAAGCTTCCGTCCATGCCACGCGCGGCGTGCTCGACCTGGGCGCCGATACCCTGCCCAAGCTGATGCAGGACAACACCGACCGCAACCGCACCTCCCCGTTCGCCTTCACCGGCAACAAGTTCGAGTTCCGTGCCTGCGGCTCCGAGCAGAACGTCTCCGACTCCAACCTGGTGCTCGATGCCGCCGTTGCCAAGTCGCTCAAGTCCTTCGCCGATGAGCTCGAGGGTACGCCCGAGGATAAGTTCCAGGACGCCGCGCTCGAGTACTGCAAGAAGGTGCTGACCGATCATCAGCGCATCCTGTTCTCCGGCGACGGTTACTCCGACGAGTGGCCCATCGAGGCCGAGAAGCGCGGCCTTGCCAACAACAAGACCACGGCCGACGCTCTTCCCGCCTTTGTTTCCGATAAGGCTATCGCGCTCTTTGAGGAGACGGGCGTCCTGACCAAGGCCGAGGCCCAGTGCCGCTACGACTGCAAGCTCGAGAAGTACAACAAGCTCATGAACATCGAGGCCACCACGATGGTTCGCGAGGCGCGTCGTACCTATCGCCCGGTCATTACCGCCTATGCCACCAAGGTCGCTAAGGGCCTTGAGACTATTCGTGCCGCCGGTGCGGAGGCCGCCATGCAGTGCGAGCAGAACACGCTCAACAAGCTCTGCAACGGTATCACCACCATCAACGACTCCATCAAGGCGCTCGACGCCGTGCATCAGAAGGCCGAGGCTCTCGATGGCCAGGAGCAGGCCAACGTATACGCGCACGAGGTCGTTCCCGCTATGGATACGCTGCGTGCCGCCGTGGACGCAATGGAGGAGATCGTGGCCGCCGACTACTGGCCGGTTCCGACCTACGACGACATTCTGTTCTACGTGTAGGACTGGGACAGCATACCGTCACGGTTGAAAGCCGGGGTCCGCATTACGCGGGCCCCGGCTTTTTTGTTGAACAAATTCACTAGGGCGGCGTCCGTTCGTGTCGTTTATTAGGGTAGGGGTGTGCGCGTTGCCGTGTCGTGAAAATGGAAGATGCTCGGAATATAACGCGCCTCGATGTACTCAAATTGAGTTCCGGTTGAGTCGAATGTCTGGCTGGTTATGGCTGCCAGATACGAAGAAGAATCGACGCCAAGCAACCGGCAGTCCTCAGCGTCGGGCTGGACGAGTGTTATCGTTCGTTTGCTCACGGCAATGGTGAGCCCTAGCTCATCCTCGATGTAATGGAAGAGCGACAGGGTGGCATTCTGCTCGTTTAAGCCGGGGACGGAGGAAGTTAGGAAGTAGTGGCGGTCGACAACGACCGGTTTATCGTCGAGCATGCGGACGAGCTTCAAATGCGTAAGGTCTTCTCCTTCGGGAAATCCCGTCAATTGAGCTAGACACTTATCGGTGCTTACGTGCTCGAAATAGACGATTTTTGACGTTGGAATTGCTCCGATCGCGTGTGCCGATTCGCTGAACGAAGAAAGGCCACTTACGGTGAATGCGCCCTCTTTGCTGGTGCCTGCAAGTGACGTTTCGATTACGAGGACTCCCTTGCCTTTAATGGACTGAACTAGACCTTCATTTGCGAGAAGTGAGATGGCCTTGCGCACCGTCATTCGAGAGCAGGAGAACTCTTTGGAAAGATTTTGTTCGGAAGGAAGGAGCGATCCTACGGGATGTTTGCCTTCGACAATCCGCTCTCGTAGGCTTCGGTAAATTTCACTGTACAGGATTCTTGCCAAAATGTTCTCCTTATTGAGGTTGTACAGAATGCGTCGAATCGGCGCGATTATCCGCTTCTACCAATTATAGGAAGTGGAGACACTTAAAGTTGCCGCTTACCGCCATAAATCAACCGTTCGCCTGTGTGCTTAACATGTCTAGACATATAGCAAATCACTGAGGATATAATTCAAGTCGTCAAGTACATGTCTAGACAGGAGGATTGCAATGGCAAAACAGAGCTATGCGGTTACTATCGCGGGAGGCGGAAGCACTTATACGCCGGGCGTTGTTCTGACACTTCTCGCGAAGCGCGATGTGTTCCCCATCAATAGGATTACGCTCTATGACAACGATGCCGAGCGTCAGGGGACAATTGCCAAGGCATGTGCCATCTACATCAAGGAGAATGCTCCAGAGGTAACCTTCAGCTATACGACCGACCCTGTGGAGGCCTTCACAGGCATCGACTTTGTACTTGCCCAGATTCGCGTTGGCAAGTACGCTATGCGCGATAAGGACGAGAAGATCCCCCTGCGCTATGGCGTTCTTGGCCAAGAGACCTGCGGTCCTGGTGGCATTGCTTACGGGCTGCGCTCCATCGGCGGCGTACTCGAGATCCTTGACTACATGGAGAAATACAGTCCTGACGCATGGATGCTCAACTACTCCAACCCCGCGGCGATCGTTGCCGAGGCGACACGCCGTCTTCGCCCGGATTCAAAGATCATCAACATCTGCGACATGCCAATAGCACTGATGGATATCATGGCTCAGATGTGTGGTCTCAAGGACCACAACGACCTCGTCGTCGGCTACTACGGCCTCAACCACTTTGGCTGGTGGACAAAGATTCACGACCGTGCTGGCAATGACCTTATGCCCACTATCAAGGCCCAAATGGCTAAAAACGGTTATGCCGGCGAGGATTCCGGCCTTGAATTCGTCGATGCATCTTGGGACCAGACGTTCCGTAAGGCTAAGGATGTTTACGCGCTCGATCCGAATACCATCCCGAACACCTACCTCAAGTACTATCTCTTCCCGGACTATGTGGTTGAGCACACCGACCCCAACCACACCCGCACCGACGAGGTCCGTGAGGGTCGCGAGAAACGCGTCTTCGGCACCGCCCGCCAGATTATCGAAAAGGGCACGTCTGAGGGTTTCGGCCTTAAGCCGGATACCCACGCTGAGTACATTGTCGATCTCGCTCGCGCTTTGGCAGAGAACACCCGTGAACGTTTCTCGCTGATTGTTCCCAACGACGGGGCTGTGTCCAATTTTGACCCAACGGCTATGGTCGAGATCCCCTGCATCGTCGGCAGCGACGGCTACGAGAAAATTTGCCAAGGTGAGATTCCGCAATTCCAGAAAGGACTTATGGAGGAACAGGTCTCGGTCGAAAAGCTTGCAGTGTCTGCTTGGGTCGACCATTCCTATCAGGAGCTTTGGCAGGCGCTGACGCTTTCGAAGACGGTCCCCTCTGCCTCCGTTGCAAAGAAGATCCTTGACGATCTCATTGAGGCGAATAAGGAGTTCTGGCCTGAACTTCACTAGTATCGGAAATCAATTTAGCGAATGATGGCGGGCGGCCGACCTTGGACAGGTCGCATGGGAGGAAAACCATGAGCGAAAGCAAAGAGCTTGCAAATCGCAAGCTCGGCGAGGACGTAGTTGGCCTCGTCGGCGGTAAGGAAAACATCCTGAGCATCTCGCACTGCATGACGCGTCTACGTTTCAAGCTGCGAGACGATGCGAAGGCCGATACTAAGGCAATTGAATCTCATAAAGGTGTCATTCAAGTAATCAACGCGAATGGCCAGTATCAGGTTGTTGTCGGCATCAATGTGATTGAGGATGTTTACGATGCCGCGGTTGCCGCTTCTGGTGTCGAGGGGCTGGGCGAGGTTAATCTTGATGGTGAGCCCGTCAAGAAAGGAAACCTTGTTAGTGCCCTTATCGATACTATTTCAGGCGTAATCCAGCCGATTCTTGCGGTGCTGTGTGCCGCTGGTATGATCAAGGGTGTTTTGAGTATTCTCGTCGCCCTCGGATGGATTACGGCGACAGACGGCTTGTACCAGATTCTATATGCGGCTGGTGACGGCTTCTTCTACTTCCTGCCGGTTATCCTTGGCTATACCGCGGCAAAGAAGTTTGGCTGTAGTGAGTTCGTTGGCATGACGCTCGGTATCGCACTTACGTATCCGGCGATGGTCAACATCACATCTGGCGATGTTTTGGGAACGGTGCTTGCCGGCACTCCCTTTGCCATGAACTACTACACGACTTTCCTCGGCATACCCGTCATCATGCCGTCTTCGGGTTATACGAGCTCTGTCATTCCGATTATCATCTCTGTTTGGTTCGCGGCAAAGCTGGAGAAGTGGTGTCGCAAGCATTTCTCTGAGTATGTAAAGTTCTTCTTTGTGCCTACGTGCGTGCTCGTTGTGATGGTCCCCGCTACCTATTTGATTATTGGCCCGATTGCCACCCTGATCACGAACCTCATGAGCCTGCTGTTTAACTCCCTCTACAGCTTGCCTGTCATCGGCGGCGCGCTCGGCGGCATCGTGCTTACTGCCATTTGGCAGCCTATGGTCATCTTCGGCTTCCACTGGAGTGTCATTGCTCTCATGCTGGTGAACATTGCCTCCCAGGGCTGGGATATTGTCATGGCGCCGTACATGGTTTGCTCGTACGCTCAGTCCCTTGCCGTCCTTGCCATTCTTCTGAAGACTAAGGACGTAAAGCTCAAGCAGCTTGCATGGCCGGCGTTCATCTCGGGCTTCTTCTTCGGCATCACCGAACCCTGCATCTACGGCGTGACCCTTCCGCGCAAGAAGCCTTTTATCATGAGCTGCATCGCCTCTGTGCCCGGCGGCCTAATCATCGGCGCTCTTGGCACCAAGATGTTCGCCTTCACCGGCGGCGGTTTCTGCGCCTTCCCGGGCTTCATTGATCCGTCCGGTGCAATGGGCGCGAACTACCTGATTTACGTAATCATAGCCATCGTGGTTTCCAGCGTGATTTCGTTCCTGCTTACATATGCGACGTACAAGGAGGACGTGCCGGCGGTAGAGGCTGCAAAGTAGCCAAAGAAGTGGAGCCGCGGAACAAGTATTTCCCCGCATGCCAGCAATCTGACAAGGTCGTCCTTGGATAAGCGCCGAGGGCGACCTTGTCTTATGCTGGTTTCGTTTGAGAGGCAGTGGTTGAGAGTGTCTAATATTATCTTTGACAATAGGATGGGTGAGGCGTGCCTTGCGGCGTGGAGGTCCGCGGGCGTGGAAGTCCGCTCGGTCGTGGTCCGACAAGATGGTGAAGTCGTCTTTGAGCATGCGGCTGCGCCGTTCGCCCTCGAACACGTTCATCCGCTCTATTCTGTGACTAAGTCCTTTACCTCGGTCGCTGTCGGGATGTTGGTGAATGAAGGACGGCTGTCGCTGGCCGATCGCTGGATTTCATACTTCCCGGAATATGAAGGCGAGATCGCGGATGAGCGCTTTCGCAATGTGACGGTTCGCAATTTGCTGACTATGACGATGGGGCAGGAGAGTGACCTTTCGTATATTGGCGCGGGAGACGACTGGGCACATGAGGTTCTTCATCGTGAGTTTGACTGGAAGCCGGGCGAGGTCTTTCACTACGATTCGCTGTGTTCACATTTATTGAGCATGCTCGTGCAACGCGTAAGTGGAACGAAAGAATCCGATTATCTCGCCGAACGTTTGTTTACGCCGTTAGGCATTAGAAATTGGTGGTGGGAAGAGGATCAAGCTGGTCATACGACCGGAGGTTTTGGTCTTCACCTTTCGACACCGGATTTGGCTAAGTTTGGTCAATGTTTGCTGGATGGTGGCAAGTGGCGTGGGGAACAGATCATTCCTGCGGAATGGGTTGCCGAGGCGACGAAGATTCAGATGGAAACGAGCCCCTTTTATCCGTCTGAGGCAACTGAAGACAGCAATGGCTATGGATACCAGTTCTGGATGTGCCGGCGTGGCGGGTTCAGATGTTCTGGCCTTTTTGGGCAGCTGTGCTACATGCGGCCCACAGATGGCCTTGTCATCGCCTGCTCGAGTTCCACGACAGGAAGTAAGGCGCTGCTTGATCCGCTGTATGAGGTATTGTTCAAAGAGTCTAGTGTTCGGGAAACGCTGGCTTCCGAACGTGACTTCGATAGCATTCCCGTGCCAGTTGGGTTGGCTTCTGGCGGACGTTTGAGTTCATTACGCCTCGAGGGCATTCATCGTTGCATTTTCGGGGTTTTTGAAGAGATCGATATTCGATTCCATGAGAATGAGCTGGATTTGTCTCTGTTGCGCGATGGTCGTGAGTACGGCGTGAGGGCCGGCTACGAGTCTTGGGTTTGCAAATCGGGCGATGGGGCCGGAGTCGGAGACCTCTTTCCCTTCGTGACTCATGAAGCTGAGAGGGACGATGCCCCCGCATGGGATGTTCGCAAGTTGTTTGCAGCGTATGCCTGGACTTCGCCAACAAGTTTACAAATCGAGACCAGGGAACTGGACTACACACGGCGCTGTTTTATCGATGTGCAGATCGGAGGTATTTATGCTGTGTGTAGGGTGCGAGTTGAGGGAATGTGCTGTTTCCCGGCACCCTCGGAACTCACAGCGATTTTGAAGTTGGGATAATTGTTCAAGACGTGCGATTGATAAGAAAGCTTGCCAACATCACGGCTAATGGAGACGGAGCTGTCTCCGGGCAATGTTTTTCGATACGGACGTTTCAGATATCGTATTGCTAGGGACTAACTCAATCACTTGTTGGGGTCGAAGCGTAAATGCGTCTCCTCGGCTCCGCACCCTGTTGGGTTCGAATCCCAGCGCATGGCAGCAAAAAGCCCGCTACCGAATTGGTAACGGGCTTCTCAGGTTCTGTGGTGCCCCCAGCGGGATTCGAACCCGCGATATCCACCTTGAAAGGGTGGCGTCCTTGGCCGCTAGACGATGGGGACAGCGGGAAAGAGTATAGCAGACTTTTTTGCCAGCGCGTATATCGTTGGCAAACTGGAAAACTACCACACAGGAGCAGGCTTCTATTCCGATTTTCAAATATCTCAATCTGTAACATCTGGGCGGGCAAATCGGCTCTATCTGTTACAGATCGAGACAGACGGCGGGTGTCAGGACGAACATCTCGATCTGTAACGGTACGACGACTTTTAACGGTCTAAATGTTACTGATCGAGACAAACTACCGTGGCTGGTCAAAACCACCACAAAGGTGCCTGTCCCCTTTGTGGTGGTGAGGTGCTAGGGGAGGAGCTTCATCGCGGCGTCGTGGGCGGCGCGCTCGTAGGTGTCGTCGAGGGGCCTGAGCGGCAGCAGGGCGGCGGCCCGTGCGTCGCCGCGGCGCTCGAGGGCGTGGGCGATCAGCCAATCGGCGAGCTCGGGGTTCTTGGGCAGTGCCGGTCCATGCAGGTACGTGCCGATGACGCCCTTGTAGATGAGGCCCTCAAAGCCATCGTCGCCGTTGTTGCCGGTACCCGTGACGACGGACGTTCCGAGCGGCGTGGCCTCTGCATCGAGCAGGGTGCGGCCGCCGTGGTTCTCGAATCCCACAAAGGGCTCGGGTGCCAGGTCGGTTTTGACGGCGACGTTGCCGATCAGGCGATCGGAGCCTCGCACGGTTTCGGCGGCAACGACGCCCAGGCCCTCGATGCGATTCTCGCCCATATAGTACGAACGGCCGAGCAGCTGATAGCTGCCGCAGATAGCGAGCAGCGAGCCGCCATCCTCAACATAGGCCGCGACCTTGTCTTTTTGAGCGAGCAGCTCGTGTGCCACAGCCAACTGGTCGCGGTCGGAGCCACCGCCCATCATAACGATGTCGGCGTCGGTCAGGTCGAGCGTCTCGCCCATGTGGACTTCGTCCACACGCACGGGAATGCCGCGCCAGGCGCAGCGGCGCTCGAGGGCGATAACGTTGCCGCCGTCGGCGTAGAGGTTGAGCGCATCGGGATACAGGTAGACGATGCGCAACGGGCGCGAAAGCTCGACCGGCGCAATATCGGTGGGGACAGCGCTACCATCGGCGCGCGTTACGGCGTGGGAGACAATCGAGCTTGCATCGTCGTCTTTAAGCCCGTCGAGCTCCTTGACTAACGGCGGGAAGGCCGTGTAGTTGGCGACGGCGTAGAAGGTGTCATCGGCGGCCTCGTCTGCCACGGCGCCGATCGCCTGCGCGACGTCCGAGATAATCGCGGCATCGATGCCGGCGTACTTGAGGCGTACCTGCATGTCGTGCGCACGCGTGCCTCCGGCAAAGGCGACAAGACCCGGCGTGTCGGCGATGCGCTCGAAGTCGACATCGTAGATCCACGAGACATCGTGGCCGTCGGCATCGTTATCGTTTAGGAAGAAGGCGCAGAGCCTGCCACCTGCCGTTTTAATGGACTGGATCTGGCGATCGAAGCCCACGGGATTCTTGGCCAGGTTGGCCTCGACGGTGCGGCCGGCAATATCCCAGCGGCCCATGCGTCCGCCGGCGGGCACGTAGGCATTAAGCGTGGGCTGCAGGTGCGCCGCGTCCACGCCCAGCTCGTGCGCCGCAAAGAAGGCGGCGGCGACGTTATAGACCATGTACAGGCCGTTGTAGCGCGTGGCGATGTGCACGGCGGGCGCGTTGACCTCGGGTCCAAAGGCCAGGTCAAAGCCGTAGCCGTCGCAGCCGAGCTCAACGCCCGTCACGCGGCGGAGCAGCGCGGGGCGACCCCAGCCGCACGAAGGGCAATGATAGGCGCCCAGCTGTCCGTACTGCACATAGTCGTATTCCAGCGGGGCGTTGCACTGCGAGCAAAAACGCGAGTCGCTAATGCGGTCGGACTCGGTGCCCGTGGCGCCGTCGATGCCAAAGGCGATGCTCGTGTTGGGGACGCGCGCGGCGATCGAGGCGCACAGCGGATCGTCGGCGTTGTAGATGAGCGTTGTCGTCGGAGAGAGCTCCAACGCATGGGCGATGACGTCTTGGGTATGGTCGATCTCGCCGTAGCGGTCTAGCTGGTCGCGGAACAGGTTGAGCAGCACAAAGTACGTCGGTTTGAGCTTGGGCAGGACGCGCACCGTGTAGAGCTCGTCGCACTCAAAAACGCCCACGCGCTTGCCGCTGCTGGTGTGCTTAAGGCCGCCGCGGGCCTCGAGCAGAGCACCCACCACACCAGGCTCCATATTGTTGCCGGCACGGTTGCACACCACGGTAGCGCCGCTGGCAGCAACGGCGTCAGCGATGAGGTTGGAGGTGGTGGTCTTGCCATTAGTACCGGTGATCACCACGCTGCGGTCGACCAGGCTCGCGAGGTCGCTTAGCAGCTCGGGGTCGATCTTCATGGCGATGCGGCCGGGAAGCACGCCACCCTGGCGTTTGAGGACAGAGCGCAGTCCCCAGCGGGCGATATCGCTCGAGGTGCAGGCGAGAGATGAGCGGAGGTTCATGAAGCCGTTCCTAACATAGATGACATGGTCGGGGCGATCGCGTCGCTAAAAGCCGTAGCGGCGCGCAAATTCCTGGGCGAGCTGCGATACATCTTCGCAGGCGTTGGCCCAGGGGGCAAAGTCTGGGGTGTCCGAGATAATGCCGTCGGCTTCCCAAACCGCCTGGTGCGAGAGGTCCCAGGGGTCGCGCGGCTCGGGTCGGCAGGGAAGATACGGCGTCTGGTACATGGGGTTCAGCAAGAAGAACGCGCCACCCTCGCAACGGTTGGCGAACTCACGCAGCGCGCGCGTCGCCGGGCGCATCTTGTTTGTTTTGAACAGCAAGATCGTGCGGGCGAGCAGGTACCAAGGAGAGTTTTCGAGTGCGTCTGCCCCCATCTGTTCCTCGAGCTGATGCGCCAGGGCAAAAAAGCCGTCCTGGTCTTCCAAGCGGGCGAGAGCAAGCAATACGGTGCCGGCGGCCCGGGTGGGATAGCCCTCCGCCTTAAGGACACGGCGAGAATAGTTGGCGGCGGCGCGGTAACGAGCGCTCGCCATGCACAGCTGCGAGATGGCCTCGAGTGTGTGAAGCCACCCGATAAGGGCCGGCTCGCTCACGGTAAGGTCCGCTGCGGTGACACCGTCGGCCAAAACATTATTGGCCCAGTAGTGCGGGGCCTCCATATCAAACCCGGGCACGCTCTGTTGCAGGTAGTCGGCCGTGCTCGTCTCGAGCTTCATCAGGTCGCCCAGGCAGGCGTCGACGGGCGTGTCCGCCAAAATGATGGCGAGCAGCTGGGCATCGACGGCCAGCGCATCGACGCGGACGATCTTGAGCAGCTCGTCGCGCATGTCGTCGAACAGGCGGTTGCGCGTCTGCTCAAACTCCTCGTCGCTGCCCATGTCCTCGATGCGATGGAGCTCGTCGAGCAGGTGGCGATGAACGCCGGCATAGGACAGCAGTGCCTGGGCATGCTCGGCCTGCGCATACTTTTGAGGATTCGCGCTCATGTCGTTATGGACAAGCTCGCGTGCTGCATCGGTGAGCTCGGGGTGCGACGCCAGATAGGTGCGCTCCAGGTAGGCGGGGATGTAGACGCTCGGATCCATTAGAGGTCCCCTCCCTTAAATGGAAGCCCCTGCTCGGCCGCGCGCAGGATGCGCTCGTCGATCTGGGAACGCACGATGTCGTTGGTGGCGATCCAGGCGGCAAAGCTGGCGTTGTCGGGGGCGCCCAGGCCCTCCTGCAGTACCGGCGTCGCCTCGGACAGCGCAAGGACAAGCTCGTCGGTGGAGCCTGCACCCACGTTGACGCGGGCATAGACGCCATCGGGAAACTCGGTTTGGAAGTAGAGCGCCTCGGCTGCGTGCGGACACGAGCGCGCAAGGATGCGCAAGTAGTGCTCGGCGCCCTCGTAGTCCAGCTCGCGCCAAGCAGCGCTCATCAGCGCGATGAGCGTCCATGGGTCCAAGTCACGCTCCGCATCTTTGGGGCGGCGGCGCAGCGGGGTATTCGCGAGGTACGGCACGGAGTGAGCGGAGCGAAAGCGCTTGAGCTCCTCGGCGGGGTATTCGAGTTTTGCCATGGCGAGCATCGCGGTGTGGCGGACACCAGCGGGGTCGTTGGGCGCAAAGTCCAAGCTGCGATTTGCGGCTTCGAGCGACATGCGATAGCGGCCGCTAATGAGGGCGCGCGATGCCAAGGCGGCAAGCCAGCGCAGGTAGGGGCGGCGCATAAGGTCGCCAGCGGCCTCGCGCTCGTAGGGGTCCTGAGCCGAGGCGATCTTGAGCGCCAGGTCATGCTCGACTTCATCGCACTTGGACACCAGGTACTGTACGTATTCCTCGTTGGATTCGGCGGTGAGCGCCGTCAGCATGCGCTGGGCATCCCAGTTGGTCGGATCGAGCGCGGCGGCCTCGCGAAGCATGTTCTCGGCAGCGGCCTCTTCCTGCTCGGCTTGGGCATCGTCGGGGATAAAGGGAATGCGGTAGTCGACAGCCTCGACCACCTTGGCAATCAGATGTCCGGCGCGGTCGCGATCATGCACGATGAGCGGCGCGGGGTTGCGGGTGAATTGTTCCATCAGACGCTCTACGGCGGTGCCATCGGTGAGCGGGATATTGTCGCGGCGCAAGGCCTCAAGAACGAGGCGATGGCAATCCTCTTGAATGGGATCGAATGCCATGGGGCCTCCTTTGCTGCGGTTAGGGTTCAAATGTCTCTATATAAGATTCTAGTTTACCCGCATGTGGCACACCGGGGGTGTCGCACTTGGACTTGCACCTTTGCACCACGAAGACGGATGTCGCACAAATGTCGGCACCTTGGACGACCGAGTGGTATCACGGTGCCGCAAACGGTCGATTTTCGGCGGCGAACGGTGCATATTTTGGAGGGGCACCGTCCTGCCCGGGATATGTGGTCAACCTTGATAAAACGTTTGCCCAGCTTGGGGGTATGGATGCTGCACAAGGGTCTTCAGGGATAGAAAAAACGTTTCATCATTGGTAACTTTGGATGAATAACTGACCAACCAGAACGGTAAAATAATGTTTGTCTGAGCGTTGAGACGTTTAGACATCGCGCATTGTCATCGCCGGCAACGCGCAAAACGGTCCTAACGGAGCCAATTGGGTGCTCCGTTATATACACAAGTCTAAGAGGGGCTTGTTTAGGAGGCACAGTATGGGACGTTTTACCAATCCTCGCGATCTGTACTTTGGTGAGGGCGCTCGCCACGAGGTGAAGAACCTCAAGGGCAAGAAGGCCATCATCGTTTCTGGCGGCAGCTCTATGCGCCGTGGCGGGTTCTTGCAGGACGTTGAGGCCGACCTTAAGGAAGGCGGTTTCGAGGTCAAGCTGTTCGAGGGCGTCGAGTCCGATCCGTCCATCGAGACGGTCATGAAGGGCGCCGAGGCCATGCGCGAGTTCGAGCCCGACTGGATTATCGCCATCGGCGGCGGCTCGCCCATCGATGCCGCTAAGGCCATGTGGGTCTTCTACGAGTATCCCGAGGAGTCCTTCGATAACATCATCCAGCCGTTCAGCTTCCCCGAGCTGCGTCAGAAGGCTCATTTCTGCGCCATCTCCTCTACCTCCGGCACCGCTACCGAGGTCACCGCGTTCTCCGTCATTACCGACTACGCCAAGGGCATCAAGTACCCGCTGGCCGACTTCAACATCACCCCTGATGTCGCCATCGTCGACCCCGAGCTCACCTACACCATGCCCGCCAAGCTGTGCGCCCACACCGGCATGGATGCTCTGACCCACTGCATGGAGGCCTACGTTTCCACCTGCGCCTCTATGTTCACCGACGCCAACGCCCTGCACGGCATCCGCGAGATCGTCGAGTGGCTGCCCAAGTCCTATGCTGGCGACCATGAGGCCCGTCAGCACATGCACGAGGCTCAGTGCATCGCCGGTATCGCCTTCTCCTCGGGCCTGCTCGGCATCGTTCACTCCATGGCTCACAAGACCGGTGCTGCCTTCGAGAACGGCCACATCATCCACGGTGCCGCTAACGCCATGTACCTGGGCAAGGTAATCCAGTGGAACTCCAAGGACCCGCGTGCTGCTGAGCGTTACGCTTACGTGGCCAAGGAGATCCTGCACCTTCCCGGCGAGACCAACGAGGAGCTCATCGCTGCGCTCGTCCAGAAGATTCGCGATCTCAACGACCAGCTCAACATTCCGCAGTCCATCAAGGATTACGCGAATGGTGGCGTGAAGGTCGACGCCGAGAACCCGCAGATGGTTTCCGAGGAGGAGTTCCTCGCCAAGCTGCCCGAGATCGCTGCGAACGCCGAGACCGACGCCTGCACGCCCGAGAACCCGCGTGAGACCAAGGCTGCCGACTTCGAGAAGATCCTCAAGGCCTGCTACTACGACACCGACATCGATTTCTAATCGACTCTTGTTATCGTAACGAGGGGCTCCGCACGTATCTGTACGGAGCCCCTTTCTTTTTTCTTTTAGAGAATGGGATAGTTATGGCTGCAATTTTCAATAGCCCCAGCAAGTACATCCAGGGTCCGGACGAGCTCGCCAAGCTCGGCTCCTATGTCGAGCCGCTCGGCGCTAAGGCCCTCGTCATCGTGACGCCTTCGGGCAAGAAGCGCGTCGGTGCCAAGATCGAGGGCGGTTTTGCCGAGGCTAAGGCCGAGCTGCTGTTTGAGGACTTTAACGGCGAGTGCTCCAAGGGTGAGGTCGATCGCCTGGTCGCGCTCGCTCGCGACAACGGTTGCGACATCATCGTCGGCGTCGGTGGCGGCAAGATCCTCGACACCGCGAAGGCCGTCGCCTATTACCTGGAGTCCCCGGTTATCATTTGCCCCACCATTGCTTCGACCGATGCCCCGTGTTCGGCGCTTTCGGTGCTCTACACCGACGATGGCCAGTTCGATAAATATCTCTTCCTTAAGGCAAACCCCAACATTGTCCTGATGGATACGACGGTTATCGCGGCGAGCCCGGTGCGCCTGACGGTTTCCGGTATGGGCGATGCGCTCGCAACCTACTTTGAGGCCCAGGCGACGCATGATGCCGACGGTGGCACCTGCGCTGGCGGCAAGGGCGGCATGGCCGGTCTGGCGCTCGCCAAGCTCTGCTACGAGACGCTTATGGCCGATGGCGTCAAGGCCAAGGTCGCGCTGGAGAAGGGTGCGCTCACGCCTGCAGTCGAGCATATCATCGAGGCCAATACGCTGCTTTCGGGCATTGGCTTTGAGAGCTCGGGCCTTGCTGCTGCTCATGCCATCCACAATGGCCTGACGATGCTGCCCGAGTGCCACGGCATGTATCACGGCGAGAAGGTCGCCTTTGGCACCATCGTTCAGCTGGTACTCGAGGATGCTCCGACTGAGAAACTCGAGGAAGTCTTGGGCTTCTGCATTGAGCTGGGCCTGCCGGTCACGATGAAGGAACTTGGCGTTGCCGAGCTTACGCGCGAACAGGCCATGATTGTTGCCGAGGCCGCCTGCGCGCCCGATGACACCATGTGCAATATGCCGTTTGAGGTGACGCCCGAGATGGTCGCAAACGCCATCCTGGGTGCCGACGCGCTGGGCCACTACTACCTTATGGATGAGTAAACTAAGCTAAGGAAGGGGCAAAGCCAACAGATGGCTTTGCCCCTTTTTGCTATGGTGCAAAGGGGTCAGGTTACTTTGCACCAATCGGTGTTTGATGAAGGGCGGATTCTCGTATGGCGCTTCCTATGGTTTATGGCGGTCCCGGCCGGTATGTTCAGGGGCCGGGCGAACTTTCGCGTCAGGGCAGGTATTTGTCATGGTTGGGCTGCGCTGCCTATGTCTTGTTTGACCAGGGCACCGAGGATCGGCTGTGCAGGCAGATCGTCGATGGATTTCTGGATGAAGATCTAAGCGAGCCGTTCTTTAAGATTTATAACGGTCCGTGTACGGAAGGGGCCGTTGTCGGAATGGCTCAGGAAGCCCAGGCCGAGTATTGCGACATGGTGGTGGGCATTGGCGGCGGCAAGATGCTCGATATCGCCAAGGCCGTTGCGTTTTATGCTGAGCTGCCGTTGTGTGTATGCCCCACGGCGGCCTCAATGGATGGTCCGTGCAGCGCGATTTCGGTGTTGTATCACGAGGATGGGTCGTTCGACCGCTACCTGATGCTCGAGAAGAATCCAGACCTGGTCGTGGTCGATACCAACGTGGTCGCGGCGGCCCCACTGCGTATGACGGTCGCTGGTATGGGCGATGCGCTGGCAACGTACTTCGAGGCGCGTTCGTGCGCCGCGGCGCACGGCGCCAACGAGCACGGTGGCGCGCCGGGGCACTTGGCACTGGTCGCGGCACGTGCCTGCTACGACACGCTCATGGAGTGCGGTGTCGCTGCCAAGCGTGACCTCAAGAAGGGTCGAATAACGCCGGCGGTTGAGCGCCTGATCGAGTGCAATATTCTGCTTTCGGGTGTCGGCTTTGAGAGCGGTGGTTTGGCGTTGGCTCATGCCATCGCCAACGGTCTGACGATTCTGCCCGAGTGCAAGGCCATGCACGGCGAGGCCGTGGCGTTTGGTCTGGTGGTCCAGCTTCGTCTGGAGCGTGCGCCCGAGCTTGAACAGGTGCTCGAGTTTTGTCAGCGCGTCGGTCTGCCGACGACGCTCGAGGAGCTGGGCCTTGGCGAGATTTCCGATGCCGACCTGATGAGCGTTGCGGATGCGGCCTTTAGAAACGAACGCAATATGGCCAACGAGCAGGCCAAGGTGACCAAGCAAAAGCTCGTCGAGCTCATGCGCGAGGCATAGCTTGGCGCTTGATCGACCTTGTGCAATCGGGGCGGCGATAGGCCATAGGCTATTTGCCGCAAAGGTGCTCCGCGTGTAATTTGCCCGAGGCACGGGCCGATAGCGTATTATTATCTCTTGCTTGTTTGCACTGCTCAGGGAGGGGCCGCGCATGGCGCAGGAACACGATCTGTTTGATGACATTATCGAGATCAGCAAGGGTTTCGACTTTCTTAAAAACCCGCTTGGCGGCGTGACCGACGCGCTCGATCCGTCGGCGCCGCAGTGGAATCCTGCCGACTACAAGGAGCGTCCGCGCGGCAACACGATTCCGTGTCTGACCTGCAAAAACGAAAAGAGCGGCTGCACCGCGTGCATGGACGTGTGCCCGGTCAACGCCATCGAGGTCGAGGAAGACGCCATCGAGATCCTCGATACCTGCCGCAAGTGCGGCCTGTGCGCCGCCGCCTGTCCGACTGAGGCGATTATTTCGCCGCGTCTGGCGCCCAAAAACCTTTACGACGACATTGTCTCGGCGGCTACAAGTCACGAGACCGCCTACGTTACCTGCACGCGCGCCCTTAAGCGCATGCCGCGCGAGAACGAGGTCGTCGTTGCCTGCGTGGGCGATATTACAGCCGAGACCTGGTTCTCGGTGCTGGCCGACTATCCCAACGTGAGTGTGTATCTGCCGCTGGGCGTGTGCGATAAATGCCGCAACACCGGCGGCGAGGACATGCTGGGCGAGGCGATTGCGAAGGCCGAGGAATGGGCTGGTACGGGTATGGGCCTGGAGGTCGACCCCAAGAGCCTCAAATGCCATAAGCGCCGCGAGTACGAGCGCAAGGAATACATGGAAAAGATCGCCCGCACCACGGGCCTGACGGTGACCAAGCTCAACCCGGCGACGGCGGCACTGGCTTCGGTGACGCAGAAGCTCAAAGCCCATCGCCATCAGATCACCCAGCTGGAGCGCACGCTCAACACCATGTGCGGCACCACGACGGCCAAGCGTCGCCGTTCGCTCACCCATGGGCGCCAGCTGGTACTCTCGACGCTGCAAAACCACCCCGAGCTTGCCCAGAACATGCAGGTGAGCACGCCGGAGTGCGATTTTGACAAGTGCACGTCGTGCGGCGAGTGCGTTAACGCGTGCCCCACGTCCGCCTGCGATTTGGTGGGAAGCGGTCGCTTTGCACTGGAGTCCACGTATTGTTTGGGTTGCGGAGCCTGCGTCAAGGTTTGTCCCGAACATGCGCTCAAGCTGGTCGAACACGATGCGTCCAATCTGGTCGTCGTCGATCCCGAGGCCGAGGAAAAGGCCGCCCAGAAGGCGAAGGCTCACGAGGAGGCCGAGAAGGTCAAGGCCGAGGCAAAGGCCAAGCTCGATAAGATGCTCGATCAGGTGGAAAAGCTCGCAGACTAGTCAGCGACCCCTATCTCTGCTTCATTTGCGCCGCCGTGGCGTCCGGGTTCGCCTGGATGCTGCGGCGGCGCTATACTTATGCAGTTTGAAGTACCTGTATCAAAAGGAGCTGTCGTGTCCCTTTCCATCGGTATCGTGGGCCTGCCCAACGTGGGCAAGTCGACGCTGTTCACCGCGCTTACCAAAAAGACCGGCCTTGCCGCCAACTACCCGTTCGCCACGATCGACCCCAACGTGGGTATCGTCGATGTGCCCGATAGCCGCCTGCAAAAGCTCGCCGACATCGTCAACCCGGGTCGCATTGTGCCGGCTACGGTCGAGTTCGTCGACATCGCAGGTCTGGTGAAGGGCGCTAACGAGGGCGAGGGTCTGGGCAACCAGTTCTTGGCAAACATCCGCGAGACCGACGCCATCTGCGAGGTCGTGCGCTACTTTAAGGACCCCAACGTCATGCGTGAGGTGGGCCGCACCGGCGAGTTCGTCGATCCCGCCGGCGATGCCGACACCATCATGACCGAGCTTATCCTGGCCGACATGGGCACGCTCGAGAAGCAGCTGCCCAAGCTCGAGAAGGAGGCCAAGCGCGACAAGGAGCTCATGCCCAAGTTTGAGGTCGCCAAGCGTCTGCTTGCCTGGCTCAACGAGGGCAAGCGCGCCGCATCCATGGAGATGACTGACGAGGAGCGCGCCGCCGCCAAGGGCCTGTTCCTGCTCACCATGAAGCCCATCCTGTATGTGGCCAACGTGGACGAGGATATGCTCAACGAGGACCTGGCGCCCATCGATGGCGTCAAGCCGCTGCCGATCTGCGCCAAGATTGAGGCCGAGCTTTCCGAGCTCGATCCCGAGGACGCTGCCGACTACCTGGAGAGCCTGGGCCTGGAGCAGCCCGGCCTGGACGTGCTCGCGCAGGCCGCCTACAAGCTGCTTGGCCTGCAGTCGTTCTTTACGGCTGGTGAGATGGAGGTCAAGGCCTGGACGGTTCGTCAGGGCGCAACCGCTCCGCAGGCCGCCGGCGTCATCCACACCGACTTTGAGCGCGGCTTTATTAAGGCCGAGGTCATTGGCTACGACGATTACATCGAGCTCGGTGGCGAGCAGGGCGCCAAGGCCGCCGGCAAGCTGCGTATCGAGGGCAAAGAGTATGTCATGGCCGATGGCGACGTCGTGCACTTCCGCTTTAACGTGTAAGGACGACGCATATGTTTAAATATGGCAAAAAAGCTGGCTACATGGGTATTGCGTTGCTCGTACTTGCGGTGATTCCGCTGGTGGTCGCAGCGTGTGTTATCCCCAACATTGGTCCCGAGGTGGCAACGAAGTTTAACGCGGCCGGTGAGGTGACGCGCTGGGGCAAGAGCTACGAGCTGCTGGCACTGCCGGTGCTCAACCTGCTGCTGAGCGTGGCGACGTACTTTACGGCAGGACGCCAGGCTAAAAACAATGATGACTCCGCCGCCATGGCGCGCATCGTGTGCGAGCGCTACCTGCGAAACGGCTGCATCACGGGCGTGTTCCTCAACGTAATCAACGTCTACTTTATGTATTCGGCGATAACCGGCACGGGCTTTGGCTTTGGTTTCTAGCTTGTCCTTTTAGGCAACGAGCCTGCACGCATATTCAATGGCTGCTGCGAGGCCGCCGCTCGATCGTGGTTTAAAGACCATGTCGGCGGCGGCCTCGTTTTCGTATCCGGCGCCGCGAAGGGCGAGCGCGATACCGGCTTCTAAAAGGAGCGGCAGGCCGCGTTGGCTGGTTGCGATTACGGCAGCCTGATTGAGCGAGCAGCTGTGCGCTTGGCATTGGATGGCAAGTTCGCCTTGCGCCGGGCAAGGGACCAGAACGGCGGCGACGCGACTTGATAGTAATGCAAATGCTGTGCGCTCATCGGGCGAAAGGCATTCGGCTTCAACGACGACGAGCTTGGGCGGTGCGCTGTTTGTGCGAAGCGTGGCTCGGTACATGCGGACCGAAGAACCCGACATAGAAAACTCCTGTGTATTCGGCAAAACGTAAACTATAGTTTACGTTTTTGTTCAGCTCCATTTCAAACTCGGCTGCATGGACGAACGTGCGAAACAGATTCTTGGCAGGCGGGTCGAAGAGACACGCAGGGACCTTGGTATCTCCAAGGTTGATTTTTGTGTGGCGACAGGAATCAGCCGACCCTACCTCGACCGAATCGAAGATGGGACGGCAAATTTCACGCTCAAGGTTCTATTTAAGATCGCGCCCGCACTCGGCATGACGGTGTCAGAGCTTCTCGAGGGGATCGAATAGGGGATACCCGTCGACAACTGAATTACGCCATCGGGATGCGGTCGTGGTTGACTTGGCTGTAGAACAGGCGCTGGATCTCGGCGGCATCGCGTGACTGGCCGAGTGCCCACATGGTTTTGGCCACGAGTGTCTCGGTGGTCATATCATCGCCGCGCAAAATACCCGGATGGTCGGCGTAAGCACGGCCGACCTCATAAACACCCAGATCGAGGCCCTCTTCGGGGACCTGTGTGGTCATAACGACGGTGCGGCCCGAATCGACCCAGCGGAAAATTGCCTCTTGGAACGATTCGCCCGATTCACCAAACTCGGGGATACCGCCAATGCCAAAGGTCTCCAGAATCACGGCGTCGTAGCTATCGGCAAGGGCGTCGAGGATGCCCGGGTTTACGCCGGGCGTAAGCTTGAGTACAAATACGCGCGGGTCGATGCTGTCGTAGAAGCGCACCGGGTTTTCGCCCTGATGCGTGCCGTGAAGCCCGTTGCGCACGATGCGGTCGTTGCGGATATAGGCGATGGGCGGATAGTTGACGCTAATGAACGCGTTAAAGCTCATAGTGCGCTGTTTGCGGGCGCGCGTGCCGGCAATGGCGACGCCGCCAAACACGATCGAGACGTCGTGCGAATGCTCGTCGAGCGCATAGAGCAGGCTCTGGTACAGGTTGAGCTTGGCATCGGTAAAGGGATTGCCCATGGGCTTTTGCGAGCCGGTGAGTACGATGGGCTTGGGGCTGTCCTGAATCAGATAGGAAAGCGCCGCCGCTGTGTAGCTCATGGTGTCCGTGCCGTGCAGGATCACAAAGCCGTCGTGGTCGGCATAGCCTTCGACGATGACGTCGCGGATACGCATCCAGTCACTGGGGCGCATATTGGTGCTGTCGATGTTCATGGGCTGCACCACGTCGAGCTCGCAGAGGCCCGAGATCTCGGGGACGCTCTGGGCGAGCTCCTCACCGGTCAGGGCGGGGGAGAGGCCGTTGCCGTCCTCGGTCGATGCGATGGTGCCGCCCGTGGCGATGAGAAGGATGCGCTTCATGCTGGTATTCCTATCGTATTTGCCGCCGCAAAGGCGGAGTCGTTCGGCAGTATTGTGGCACAGGGTGTCCAATGTTCAAACGTATTACATCATCTGTAACGTTTGGTAACACTTCAATCGCCGTCAAATAGGGCCCCGGTCGTGCGTTTGCCGTGCGCTGATGGCTGCGAGGGACGAGAAACCCCATATAACGTGTACACTATGAAAGTTATTTTCGTTCATTCACGCGGGTGGGCACCGGCTCCCCGCCAACAAGAGGGGGAAACCATGGATCAAAAGGCTTCCGCAAAGGTCCTCGTACTCGACTTTGGTGCGCAGTACGGTCAGCTCATTGCCCGTCGCGTCCGCGACCTCAACGTGTATTCCGAGATCGTTCCCTGCGACATCTCGGCCGATGAGATTCGCGAGATGAACGCCTCCGCGCTCATCCTTTCTGGCGGCCCGGCCTCCGTGTACGCCGAGGACGCTCCGTCCATCGATCCCGCCATCTTCGACCTTGGCCTTCCCGTCCTTGGCTTTTGCTACGGCCATCAGATCACGGCCGTGACGCTCGGCGGCAAGGTCGGCCATTCCGAGGTGGGCGAGTACGGCCGCGCCACCATCACGCGCACGGCCGGCGCCAAGCTCTTTAACTCCACGCCTATGGAGCAGACCGTGTGGATGAGCCATCGCGACGCCGTTTCCGAGGTGCCCGAGGGCTTTACCGTTACCGCCAGCACCGACGTGTGCCCGGTTGCCGCCATGGAGTGCGTCGAGCGCAAGATTTTCACCACGCAGTTCCACCCCGAGGTCAAGCACTCCGAGTACGGTCAGCAGCTGCTGAGCAACTTCCTGTTTGAGATCTGCGGCCTGGAGCCCAACTGGAGCATGGACAACCTGGTCGAGACCATGACGGCAGACTTCCGCGAGAAGGTCGGCGACGACCGCGTGATCCTGGCCCTGTCCGGCGGCGTCGACTCCTCTGTCGTGGCCGCTCTGGGCGCTCGCGCCGTAGGCAAGCAGATGACCTGTGTGTTCATCAACCACGGCCTGCTGCGTAAGGGCGAGCCCGAGCAGGTGGAGGAGGTCTTCACCAAGCAGTTCGATGTCGACTTTATCCACGTCCACGCCGAGGACCGTTATGCCGAGCTTCTGGCCGGCGTGACCGAGCCCGAGGAGAAGCGCCGCATCATCGGCACGCAGTTCTGGAAAGAGTTCTTCGCGGTTGCTCAGCAGCTCGAGACCGATGGCAAGCCGGTCAAGTACCTGGCTCAGGGCACCATCTACCCCGACATCATCGAGTCTGGCGCTCGCAAGACGGGCGGCAAGACGGCCACCATCAAGAGCCACCACAACCTGATCCCGTTCCCCGAGGGCGTGCACTTCGACCTCATTGAGCCGCTTGATCACTTCTTTAAGGACGAGGTCCGCGCGCTTGGTCTGGCACTGGGCCTGCCGGGTCGCATCGTGTTCCGCCAGCCTTTCCCGGGCCCGGGTCTGGCCATCCGCATCATCGGTGCGGTCGACAAGGAGAAGCTCGAGATCCTCAAGAACGCCGACGCTATCGTGCGCGAGGAGCTCGATGTCTACAACCAGCGTCTGTTTGAGCAGACCGGCGAGCGCAACTCCGAGCACAGCTGCTGGCAGTATTTCGCGGTCCTGCCCGACATTAAGTCCGTTGGCGTTATGGGCGACGAGCGCACCTATCAGCGCCCGATCATCCTGCGCGCCGTCGAGTCCAGCGATGCCATGACCGCCGACTGGGCCAAGCTGCCCTACGACGTGCTGGCCCGCATTTCCGGCCGCATCGTTGCCGAGGTCCCCGGCGCCAACCGTGTGTGCTACGACATCACGTCCAAGCCGCCCGCGACGATTGAGTGGGAGTAGGCTGACAGGGTTCTGACCTGCATTTTTGAGTGCCGTACTGTGCTGCTGAGTTTCGTTTCGTACGAGAGTCACGGCAAAGCCACCAGCGACAATGGTGAGTAAATCCGATAATCAAGCCTCCGTTCCCGCGTTGGGACGGAGGCTTTTTCTTTGCCTTTTTACTACCTTTCACCTGCGATTTCGCTATTTACTCCCCGTATTTCAAGACGGCAAAGTACGGGGCGGCATTCGGAGGAATGGGAGTAAGGATTCATCCCGAGTGAGTAGACGCGCTGTTTTTGTCCCCGAAGGCGAAACGGGACCGTTTCGGGGCCCGCGAAACTCAAATCGAACTCAATGGGCATTTTTGCGCTCTCCGTACGGCGTTTCCCCAGGTGGTTAATGGGGAGTAAAGAATCTCGCCACCTCAATGAAAACGGGAGTAATCAGGGGAAATGCCGCGGCGTACCGCCGCGTGCCGCCGTGTAAGCCACCGCGTCATTTACTCCCCAGACGCGTCGAGAATGCCTTTGCATGCAATGGGGAGTAAAAACTCAACATGCGCGGGCGCGAGCGGCGCTCGCCGCCTAGCCTGGCGTCCTGATTCGGTTGCGCTGGTTGCGAAATGCGGAGAGCCGCTACAGCGAGGCTTTCCAGTCCTCGTATTCGTCGGCGTCGATCTTGCCGTTTTCGAGCTGCGCGCGCTTCTCTGCCCACAGTTCGATCGCCATCGCGGCTTTGGGCGCGTGCGGCGCCTTGGGGTTCAGGGAGAGGCCCGTGCCGTCGGCTGCGGGCACGATGCCGAAGGAGTCCTCGAGCCGCACGAGCAGCGACATGAGGTCGCCCGCGGTCTCGACGCCGTAATCCTTGAGGGCGTTGACGGACACGCCGAGCGCCGCGGAGATGGACTCGAGCAGCTCGGGCTTCACGGCGCGGATGCCGCTCTCGTAGTGGCGCACGGCCCCCTCGGTCAGGCCGACCGCCTCGGCGAGCTGCGCCTGCGTCATGCCGCGCGACTTGCGGTACCGCCTTATGTTCTCGCCTACGGACATGAGCCCTCCTCCTGGAATTACGTACCAGCACATCTTATCAGCGTACGCAAATGTACGCAATTCTATTGACAGTACAGATATGTACGTTTACTCTGAATCTATGAACCGTACGTATCCGTACGCCATTGATTGGAGGAGCCATGGACGAGAAGGTGGCGAAGACGCCGAGGCCGCACATGCTGGACGCCGACGAGGTCGCGGAGCTGCTGAGGATCAAGAAAGGCAGCGCCTACGAGGTGATCAGGAGGATAAACGCCGAGCAGGAGGCGCGCGGGCGCGTGGTCATCCGCGGGCGCGTTCGAAGCGACGTCTTCGACGCCCTGTACTTCCCGGAGGTGGACTGACATGCCCGTGTACAAGGACGACGGCAACGGCACGTTCTACGTGCAGTGCTACTACCGCGACGCCCGCGGCTCGAAGCGCCACAAGACGAAGCGCGGCTTCTCCTCCGAGGTGGAGGCCGCAGTGTGGGAGAGCCAGTTCAAGAGCCTTAACGGCGGGGCCATGGACATGACGTTCTCCGAGTTCGTCGAGGTGTACGCCTCCGAGGTGAAGCCGCGCATACGCGAGCACACGTGGATCACCAAGGAGTACATCATCAACGACAAGCTCGTGCCGTTCTTCGGGGACATGCGCATGTGCGACGTGAGGCCGATCGACGTCATCAGGTGGCAAAACGAGCTCACCGAGCACCGGGACGCCGACGGGAAGCCCTGGGCGCCGACGTACCTGCGCACAGTGAACAACCAGCTCAACGCCATCTTCAACCACGCCGAGCGCTACTACGGCCTCAGCGACAACCCGGTGCGCAGGGTCGACAAGATAGGCTCGAAGAAGGGCGGCGAGATGCAGTTCTGGACCAAGGACGAGTACCTGAGGTTCAGCGAGGCCGTCATGGACAAGCCTCTCTCGTTCCACGCCTTCGAGCTGCTTTACTGGACGGGCATACGCTGCGGCGAGCTCCTGGCGCTCACGCCGTCCGACTTCATGCTGGAGAGCTCGCGGCTGCGCATCAACAAGTCGTACCAGAGCCTCAACTGTTAGCGTCAATATATTTTTCACCATTTTCACCAACGTATTTTCG
>NZ_QSTX01000037.1:0-536 GCF_003438785.1 Collinsella sp. OM06-18AC | reverse complement strand
TCTTGACTGCCAGTCAAGCGCTCTCCCAGCTGAGCTACGCCCCCGTGCGAAGAAGTATTTTACGGGAACTCGGACGGCGATGCAAGGACAATTTCGGAAAAACTTTCGCCCCGCGCGGCGTGGGAACGCAGCCGGCCGCGGATGCAGGCGCGGGAACGGGCCCCGAAGCCCCGCGATGCCCTTTCCGCTCGCGGGGACGCGCCCCGCGGGCGGCAACGCTGCCGCCGCCCTCCTCCCCGGCGCCCTCGGGGCATCTCGGATCCCGCCGTCCGCCGTTTATCGCCTCCGCAGCGCGGTCCGCCATCCGCCCAACGGCCGTCCCGCCGGCGCCGGGCCCACTATCGGGTCCAGCCGCGCCCCCGCCCGCCCGGCGATTTCAAAACCATGCCGGTTTACGGGGCCAGGCCGGGAAGCCCCGAGCATGCCGCAATCGGTAAAACCAAAACCGCAGGTAGGCGACTTGCGCATTCCGTGAAATGCAGGGTATGGACGGCCGGTCCGGGTCCAGCCCCGTAATCCGGCATAGTTTTGAAATG
>NZ_QSTX01000036.1:0-592 GCF_003438785.1 Collinsella sp. OM06-18AC | reverse complement strand
CCGTCTCGGGCTACGATTGAGGCGCGCCCAGAACGGGCCGCCGACCGGGCGCCCGCGCACGGCCGAACGTCCCTGCCCCCGAGAGGGCCCGTTGGGTGCTGCCGGCGCGGGACGCGCCGCCCCCGACGGCTGATAGGAAAGTGCCGGGCAGAGGCCGCGGCTGGTAATGTGAGTGCCGAGGGGGAGGCCATCCGGTCGAACGACTACCGGAAGGATACCACCGTGAAAGCGCCATCCACCAGGCCCGCGGCCGTGCTCGGCCTGGACGTCGGCAAGTCCTCCCACTGGGCCTGCCTGATCGACCGCGGCGGGGAGGTGCTGGCCAGCGCCCCCGTCCGCAACAGGGAGGCCGAGCTCGACGCGCTGTTCTCCTCCGCGCCCGCCGGCACGCTCGTCGTGGTCGACCAGTTCCGCAACATAGGGTCCCTCGCCGTGCGGCGCGCCCGCGCCGCGGGGCTGGCGGTCGCCTACCTGCCCGGCCTCGCCGCCAGCCGCGCCGCCGGGCTGTTCGCCGGCGAGGCCAAGACCGACGAGCGCGACGCCGAGGTGATCGCGCGGACCGCCCTGGGCGTGCCGGACTCCCTGTCGGGGG
>NZ_QSTX01000035.1:0-678 GCF_003438785.1 Collinsella sp. OM06-18AC | reverse complement strand
GGCGTTGCCGCCAACATCCTGCCGGCCATGGGCTTCGCCATGCTCGGCCGCCTGGTGCTCACCAAGCAGCTCGTGCCCTTCTACTTCCTGGGCTTCCTGCTGTGCTCCTACGCCAACGTGCCCGTCCTGGGCGTCGCCCTGATCGCCATCATCATCGGCATCGACAAGTTCGACCTGCTCGGCCTGGGCGGAGCCCAGCCCCAGCTTTCCGCGGAAGGGGATGAGGACGATGACTTCTAGTCCCGAGAACAAGATCACGCGCTCCGACCTCGTCAAGAGCGCCGTCAACGTCGGCGCCCTGGGCATGGAGTTCTCCTGGACCTACTACAAGCAGATGAACATCGCCTTCTGCCTGATGGTCGCCAACATGCTCAAGAAGATCTACGCCGGCCGCCCCGACGACTACGCCGAGGCCCTGCATCGCCACTGCGCGTTCTTCAACATCACCGTCCAGTTCGCCCCGTTCGTCGGCGGCATCGCGATGGCCATGGAGGAGAAGGTCGCCCGCGGCGAGATCGAGCCCGAGAGCGTCAACGACGTCAAGGCCGCCCTCATGGGCCCGCTGTCCGGCATCGGCGACTCCATCTTCCTGTCGACGCTGCGCGTGGTCGCCGCCGCGGTGGGCATCAGCCTGTGCCAGGCCGGCAACCCCTTCGGCCCCATCGCCTTCCTGCTCAT
>NZ_QSTX01000034.1:284-858 GCF_003438785.1 Collinsella sp. OM06-18AC | reverse complement strand
GCAAGGAGATATATTGCCAGACCGGAGGGGCGCCGGGGGCGGGAATCACGCACTCCATATTTTGTTCACAAATCAACTAACTGGGCTCCGAGTTGCTCAGAGTCACGCGTATGGTCATAAACCTTGGACAGACCGTATGACCTCGGGAATCTTGCTGTCCACTGTAGACATAGCATCTTTATACCCTCGTCGATCTCCGCTAGTTAGCCCGTAATAAATTGAAGGACAACGTTAACAAACCTATATAAACGCCAGTGGGGGCTCTATCACTAATTAGATAGAGCCCCCACTGGCGGAGTGTATTTGAGTGAAACAATGCCCCTTAAATAATGTACTGGAAATAAGGAGCAAAAGATCCGTCCGGATATACGTGGCGACAGAACCCTGGAGCCGACTGAGCGCCACCAGAAAGCGACATGAGTAAAAAGATCGGCTCTGCCTCACCGCGAACGACTACGATGCCCTCGACTAAAGCCAATCCGAACACACCTAAAACAGATAGGGCAAATGTCGCTTTATATAACGCAAAAAAAGGGGGAGGCCGCGAGGCCTCCCCCTTCTTCAAGTCATCCGA
>NZ_QSTX01000034.1:0-274 GCF_003438785.1 Collinsella sp. OM06-18AC | reverse complement strand
CAAGTCATCCGACGGCTCGGTGCCGTCCACCGGTCAGCGGCGCCCTGGCCTCCCACGGGCTGGCCCCGCAGTACTCTCGGCGCGATGGGGCTTAGCTTCCGGGTTCGGAACGGGACCGGGCGTGCCCCCCATGCTCTGGCCGCTGACCGGTGGGCGGCGCCCACCGTTACGGTGTCCTGGGTCTCTCTCACGTGCCCTGGGGGCCGCATGGCGCATAGGGGAGAAATGACTCGGGGGCATCCTCGTGCCCGGACCGCGCGCATGGGCGCTGGGT
>NZ_QSTX01000033.1:0-1019 GCF_003438785.1 Collinsella sp. OM06-18AC | reverse complement strand
GGCGGCAACGCCCTCGGCAACAACCCCGTCGAGCAGATCGAGGCCGTGAGCAACACCGCCCACGCCCTCCTCGGTCTCATCGAGCAGGGCAACGAGATCATCATCACCCACGGCAACGGCCCGCAGGTCGGCATGATCCAGAACGCCTTCGCCGCTGCCCACGATGCCATCGGTACCCCCGAGATGCCGCTGCCCGAGTGCGGCGCCATGTCCCAGGGCTACATCGGCTACCACCTGCAGCAGGGCATCGGCCGCGAGATGCACAAGCGCTATAAGCGTTGGCACGCCGCCACCGTCGTCACCCAGATCGAGTGCGACCCCGATGATCCCGCGTTCAAGAGCCCGACCAAGCCGATCGGCCCCTTCTACACCGAGGAGCAGGCCAAGGAGTTCATGGCCGAGGATCCCTCCAAGGTCTTCGTCGAGGACTCCGGCCGCGGCTGGCGTCGCGTCGTCGCCTCCCCCGATCCCAAGAAGATCGTCGAGGCTGACTCCATCCTCAACCTGCTCGACAACGAGTTCATCGTCATCGCCTGCGGTGGCGGCGGCATCCCCGTCGTCCGCGACTACGAGAACAAGGGCTGCTACAAGGGCGTTCCCGCCGTCATCGACAAGGACCTGGGCGGCGAGCTGCTGGCCGAGGACTGCGACGCCGACGTTCTGTTCCTGCTGACCGCCGTTGAGCATGTCGCCATCAACTTTGGCAAGCCCAACCAGGAGGAGCTCGAGGACCTCACCGCCGACGAGGCCGAGCGTCTGGCCGACGAGGGTCAGTTCGGCAAGGGCTCCATGGAGCCCAAGGTCCGCGCCGCCATCAAGTTCGCCCGTTCCCGCAAGGGCCGCACCTGCATCATTGGCGCTCTGGACAAGGCCGCCGAGACCATGGCCGGCCTCTCCGGTACCCGCATCCACGAGTAGTCTCTACTCTGTTGCCTCTCTCGTGGGCGCCAGGCAAAGCGCCCACAAACTAGCCTCTCTTCATGAGCCCCGCAGTCCGCTCCGACTGCGGGGCTTTTGCT
>NZ_QSTX01000032.1:0-1035 GCF_003438785.1 Collinsella sp. OM06-18AC | reverse complement strand
TTAGTAGTTCATCTGGTGGTAGTAGCGACGCGTGGTGAGCGGGTGGTTGCGGACGTGCTCGAGATGGCAGCTCAGGCGCTCGGTGATGGTGTAGGTGACCATCGGGGAGACGATCTTGCGGAACTCGGGGTCGCTGAACGGCAGCTCGACCTCGGCGGTATCGAACTTGTTCACGCGGACATGGACGCCCTTCTCGTCGGCGAGCATGTGAGTGAAGTTGTCCACGCGGTCCATGAGCTTACGGGTGTCGTCCTCGCCGTAGAGCATGATGAGGCTCGTGCCCTCCTCGCACAGCTCGATGGTGCCGTGGAAGAACTCGGCGGCGTGGATGGACTTGGTCTTGACCCACTGCATCTCCTCGAGGATGCACATGGCGTAGTCGTAGGCCTCGCCCCAGAGCATGCCGGAGCCGATCACCATGTGGTAGTCGGTGTCCTTGAAGTCCTCGGCCATGGCGGCGCAGCGCTCGTCCTGGGCGTCCTTGGCCTTGATGAGGTACGGGGCGATGTTGCCGAACTCCTCCATGAAGGTGTCGTACTTGGGGAAGGCGCCGGCGTTCTTGAGGAAGCGGGCGACCAGCGTGATCTGGTAGGTGTAGATGGCCTCGCACAGGACGTCGTCCTCGGCGAAGCTGAAGAACTTGTAGTCGGCGTACTCGGTGGCCGGGGTGTTGTCGTTGGAGACATACATCAGCGTGCGGGCGCCCTGCTCCTGGCAGAACTTGGCGGCCTCGATGATCTCGGGGGTGGTGCCGGTACGGGTGGAGAAGACGCAGACCGAGTCCTTGTTGAAGGCCTTGGGCGGGCACGCGAGGAACTCAGCGGCGATCTCGCAGTGGACGTCGACGTCGGCCGTGGTGGTCTCGACCCAATACTTCATCGGGAGCGTGTGGGCCCAGGTGCCGCCGCAGCCGATGAAGAAGATGTTGGAATAGCCCTGCTCGCAGACCTCGTCCACGGCAGCCTCAATCTGAGGACGGAGAGCGAGGGCATCGCTCACAACCTTCTCGTAACGAGGCTCATCGAAATTGAACAT
>NZ_QSTX01000031.1:0-1433 GCF_003438785.1 Collinsella sp. OM06-18AC | reverse complement strand
TCTTGGACGCCCTAAATAGCGACTAGGCCGCGAGGGCCTGATTCCGGAACTCCTCCGGGGTCAGGCCCTTCAATCTTACCTGCCTCCGGCTCGTGTTCCAGTGGACTATGTATTCCTCCAGGTCGCGTTTGAAATCCTCGAACGTCTCCCACTCGCGGCCCCGGTAGAACTCGTCCTTGACGTGGCCGAAGAGCTGCTCGGTGGCGGCGTTGTCGATGCAGTTCGCCTTCCTGGACATGCTCTGGACGATGCCGGCGGCCTCGAGCCTGGATGTGTACGAGGCGTGCTGGTACTGCCAGCCCCGGTCCGAGTGCATGGTCGGGGCGGCGCCCTCGGGGATCTTGGACAGCAGCTCGTCGAGCATCCTGACCTGCTGGGCCATGTCGGGCGTGGTCGATATGTCGCTCGCCACAATCTCCTTGGTGCAGAAGTCCAGCGTCGGGGCCCAGTAGGCCTTGCCGCCCGCCACCTTGAACTCGGTGACGTCCGTTCCCAGCTTCCGCCACGGGGCCCCGGCGTCGAAATCCCTCGCGATCACGTTCTCGAACGTCCTGCCGACGACGCCCCTGTACGAGTTGTACCTGTGGTAGGCCGTCTCGCGTCTGATACCGCAGCGAATCCCCATCTCGCGCATCATCTTGAGCACGGTCTTGTCGGCTATCACGGCCCCCTCTTCCGCCCTGAGGCACATCGCTATCTGCCGGTGCCCGCAGCCGTTGGCGGTGCGCGAGAAGATCTCGGCGGCCGCCTCCCAGAGCTCGGGGCGCGTGGGCCTCGGCGGGTGCGCGAGGGCGTAGTAGTAGGTCGACCGCTTGAGCTCGGCGCATGCGAGCAGGTGCCCGAGCGCGTGCCCCTCGGCGCGCAGGGCCGCGACCGCTTCGGCCTTCGCCCTGGTCAGAGCCCGTCCCTCTCGACCAGGGCGCGTAATTTTTTTAGGTAGGCCACCTCGGCCTCGAGCCTACGGCACCGCTCCTCGAGCTCCTCCTCGCGGGTCCGCGGCCTCGCCTTGGAACCCTTCGGCCGGCCCTTGGGCCTCGGGCGCAGGGCCTCCGCGCCGCCCCGGCGGTATAGCGCGCACCACTTCTTGAGCGGCGACATCGACATTATGCCGAACGCCGCCATCGCCTCGGTCTTCGTCATGCCGCCGTCGACGACGGCGGAGGCGGCGGCGACCTTCTGCTCGTATGTGTACCTGCCCTGCTTTCCGTCCATGCGCAGCAGCACCTCGCTCCCGAATGCGCGGTATATCTCCTGCCATCTTCTCACGGCTTCCACGGGAAGCGAAAGGGCAATCGCGGCAGATTTATACCCGTGCCCGAGCTCGAAGAGCCCTATGGCCGCCTTCCTGGCCTCGATATCATGCTTCACTCTCAAATCAACGCGCATAAAGAAAGCCTCCCATTTCTCATGTCCAAGAAATGGGAGGCAGTTCA